>JAHFGF010000111.1 GCA_023247595.1 Candidatus Omnitrophota bacterium | reverse complement strand
AAGATAAAATCAGGGATATTTATTGCCGGCTGTTTGTTCAGGCCGGGATTATCGTGCGCAGGGCCAAGAATGCGGTCGAGGCAACCAATATCATGATCCGTGAAGATATGGATTTGATTTTACTGGATATTAAAATGTCGATGATAGACGGATGCACGATGTTTGATGTTATTAAGGAATATAACCCTGATTTGAGGGTGATTGTCAGCAGTGTTTATCCCGTTGAAAAACAGCGCGAACTTATTCCGCAGGCGCTGGATTATTATGATAAATCCGATGGGCCGGTTAAGCTGTTGGAAAAAGTTATCAACATTATGATTTAGCCTCTGTTGGTTTGGACCATTTCGGTATTATAAAATAATTAAGAGTCAGTGATGAAGTCAGGGAGGGTGCCATGAGTAAAATTTTTTTAGCGGCTTTGGTCGCTTGGATGATTTCCCCAAATATTTTTTTTACAGATAATGATCTGCAGGAAGGTATGCAGCAACTGGAAGGAGATAGGGAATGATAATGGATTTTTGCAAGAACGTGTTTAAGAAAATAACTAATGCTCCGCCTCAAATGGTTTTTAATCATACGCCTCGCAACCGATCAATTCGTTTAAATGCGATTTTATTGGGGCGTCAAAAATTCAGAAGAGGGTATTTTTATCCGTTCGGCGGGCGCAAATATTAAGTCCGGGTTCAGTCATTTGAATTGAGAAGAAGGGTTCAAACGAAGATGAAGGGGGGCTTTTATAGTTTGAACAATACTTATCGATGAAATTCTGGACATGCCACATTCAAATTGTTAGTATATCCCCATGAATATTGGCGGGGCAACAGTTTAACTGCTTTCCTAAATATTCATGGGGTTAAGTTTGTTAGAGTGAAATTCGTAATAGGTCCTTCCCGAGCAATGTATAAAGCGATAAAAATTGTTACTATCCCTTCAAAAGTGTCAATCCCTGATCATCACTTAGGTTTGTCTGTAATGTATTCCGGCGCGTTTTTTTGTGCCGGAGATAGCTTGTATTTTTTCGTTTGATAATGAATGAACATAAGGAGAGATGGCCATGACGTTCAAACCAACCGTAAAGGTTTTAGGATTTTTAACGATGGGCATATGCCTGATGGCAACCTGGGCATTGGCCGCGCCTCCGGCCGGCGCGCCGGTCGCTGGCGTTGTGCCGGCAGGCGGCGGACAGGAAACAACAACCCTTTGGCAGCTTTTAAAAAACGGCGGTTGGTCCATGCTGGTTTTAGGGGCGTTGTCTTTAGTCGCGCTTGCCATCATTGTTTATGATTTTATGACCCTCAAACCGGAACTCAAAACACCGCAGAGATTTTTTGAAGATCTCATCGAGAAATTGGAAGCCGGTGATTACAAGGGCGCTGTGCAGTTATGCCGACGCAACGATAATATTCTTTCCGCCGTGGCCATTGCCGGGTTGGAACGTTCAACCAAGGGCCGTTTGATCATGCGCGAATCCATGGAGAATTGCGCGCGCAAAGAAGTCAGCAAGCTTTGGCAGAACATCGCGTATCTGGGAGACATCGCGACCATCGCGCCCTTGATGGGATTGCTCGGTACGGTTTTGGGTATGATCCAGGCCTTTAATGTGATTTCCTATGCCGGCGCTAGTTTAAAACCGATTATGCTCGTCGGTGGTATTTCCAAGGCGCTCGTCACGACAGCCGCCGGGCTTGTGATCGCTGTTCCTGTTCTTTCGGTTTATTCCTATTTCCGCGGAATCGTCCAGGAGATTTCCAACCGCGCGGAAATGTATGTTACAGACATCATGAAATTAATTGAAGAGAGCAGCGCTAAACATTAATTCAAGAAAATAAAGGTGCCCTATGTCACGATTCGACCCGACCAATGCGTATGACCGTCCACACATCCAGCTGATTCCGTTGATTGACATCCTTTTTTTCGCGCTGGTTTTTTTTATGATCCTCAGCGTTTACTATCACGCGGAATCCCAAATTGATATTAATGTTCCCAAATCTTCCCAGGCTATCGATCCCCAGCGTTCTCCAACCGCGGTTGTGATCAATGTGAATACCAGCGGGGAATTTATCATCAATAGCCAGAATTATAACGCGCAGAGCCTTGAAGATTTATTAAGAAAGCTGACGCTGTTGACGCCAAACCAGGCCGTTATCATCCGGGCCGATGAAAAAACGTATCATCATTACATCATCCAGGCCTTGGATATCTGCGCCAGGACTAATATTAATGACATCTCCTTTGCGACAACCGAGGGGAAATAGCCATGACTGTGAGAAGCGAATGGGGGATTTGTTTTTTTCTGTTGTTGGCCGGTTTAAGTTTTGGGCCGGTTAAACCGCTTTGTGCCCAGCAGCTTCTGACCAATGACAGCGAGAAGATTGATTTTGCCCAGGGCTTGTTAAGCCAAGGCCAATATAATCTCGCTGTGGCCCAGTTTAATGAATTTATTGAACAGTTTCCTCAAAGCACGTTTCTCCCCGACGCTTATCTGGGAGCAGGCGAATGCCAATTTTTCTTAACGGATTATGATAAGGCGATTGAACAGCTGCAAAAATATTTGACTCTTTTTCCCGACGGAAAAAGCAAAGGCATCGCCCAAGTCAGGCTTGCCCAGGCGTATTATATTAAGGAAAACCTGCCGGATTCTTTGAAACTGCTTGATGAAACCAATCTTGAAAGCCTGACCCCGCAATTTAAACAGACGCTCTATTTTTTCAAAGGCCAGATTTTAGCCGCTCAAAATAAACGCGATGAAGCCGTCGCCAATCTGCAGCTTGCCGCTGAACTCCCTGAGGCGCAGTCGTACACCGCCCAGGCCTATTTAAAATGGGGGGCAATGATCGTTGAAGGAGATCAGGCCGCGGCGTTGGATAAATATGCCAAGGCGCTGGAAAAAGCGGATACCGACGAGTTAAAGGCCTCCGTCTTAATGCGGCAGGGTGAGGCTTATTTTTTAATGAAGAAATATGACGAGGCTTCTCAAATTTTTCTCAAAGTTATGGAGGCCTATCCAGGCCTGCCGATTTTGCCCGATGCTATGGCCAATTGGTATTCAACGCTCATCAGCCAGAAAAAATATGACCCCATCATCGCAAATTTTAATCAGCAGTTAAAGGGCAGTATTGATAAACCGGAATATTTTCAGACGTACGTTTTAGCGGCCAGGGCAACCGCCGCGTTGGGAAATATCGACGGAGCGCTCACCATGCTGGACCAAATCGCAGCCTTAGCCGGTGTCCCGGAGCGGCAAAAATCAGATATTATCCTGCAGAAAACAAAAATACTTTTCGACTCAGGAAAATTTAAAGAAGTTGCTGTCTTTGTGGATGGAAAGGTGTCGGAAGCCCCCGGGATTAAATCGGATTTGTTAATGTTAAAGGCCAAGGCCTATTTGAACCTTAAAGTATATGACTTTGCCTGGGAAACCTATGAATTGATTAACAGGGAATTTGCCAATGATCCCGTCGCTGCCCAAGCGCTTTATGGCATGGCCTATGTCCGTTTCGGCCAGGAGCAGTATGAACAGGCGGCTGGAATTTTTATGGATTGTTTTAACAAGGCCCAGGATGACACGCTTAAGAAAGACGCGATTTATAACGCTTTCCTCACTTATAAAAAAGCGAATTTAGAAAATAAAGTGGTGGAGGTGGCCCAACAGTATTTGGCGTTGACGCCTGCCGCAAGCCATCAGGCGGAAGTGGCGCTGGCCTTGTCGGGGATATATACCATGCGCCAGCAGTTTGAAAAAGCCACGGAACTTCTGCAGCCGTATTTAAACGACCCCGATGAAACCAACCGCCGCAATGCCGTGTTTCAGTCGGCCTACAATCTTCAATATTCCGGAAAGTCCGACGAGGCGTTAGCCGGTTATGCTCCATTTTTGACAGACGGCAAGAACGACCGGTTAACGTATCTCGCCATGAAAAACAGCTGCATGATTTATCTGCAGAACAAAGACGATGATAAGGCCGCCGAACTGATGCAGAAGGCGGCCAGCGAATATGCCGACAGTGATTTTTCTCTGAAAACTTATTTGTGGCTCGTGGAACACTGGCAGGCCAAAGGTGACGCGCAGAAAATGCTCGACGTTCTGGCATTGGCTGAAAAAAAATACGCCCAGGATCCGGAAGCGCTCAGCATTAAGTTTTTTATGGGACAGTCTTACCGCATGCAGGATAACTGCAAACAGGCGCTTGGGAATTATGACCTTGTGCTCGCGGCAGAGAAGTGGTCGGTCTATAAAGGAAGGGCGCGTCTCGGCAAAGGCGCTTGTCTGACCGGTCTGGGCGATTATCCGGGGGCTCAAAAGGAATTGGAACAGGCCGTCGTCGACAGTCCTGACGATGCCTTTGTGGCGATGCGCGCCCGCTTTGCGCTCGCGCACAACGCGGAATTGCTTAAAAATTTTGATATGGCTGTGAAATTATATTTGGTGGTGGATGTGCTGTATAACGACAAGGAATACGCGCCCAAATCGCTCATGCGCGCGGGCGCTATCTTTGAAGAACAGCTTAATAATAAAAAAGAGGCTTTAACTGCTTACGAAAAAATTGTCCAGATGTATCCGGACAGTCCTGAAGCGGCTAAGGCCCAGGAAAAAGTTCTCCAGTTAAAGTGAACGAAAACAATAAGAAAAAAGTTTTTCTATCCGTCGGCATCTCGTTAGCGGTGCACGTCATACTGCTTATCGTGGCGTTAAATATGGTCATCGTGGGTTTTTCGATGGCCCCGCGCGAGGCGGCATCGTTAATCCACGTCAAGATTGATACCCGCAAACTTTCCTCCAAACCCCAAGGTCAGGCCCCGGATAAAAATAGTTACGAGCCGCGGATGGAAACTCCCGAGCTCGGTCAGCCGCAGTTTTCAACCATTGAAAAAGGCGAAGATATGCTGGCGCAAAATCCTTCCCAAGCCCTTTCCGGTGAACCGGAACAGGTCATTATCGCCGAGAAAAGCGCGGTGGAAGTTGTTGTGGAAAAATCCGCGCTTCGAGGAGCGTCCAAACCGCTTCAGCAGCGGGTTCCGCAAAGCCGGATTATCGCGGCGGAAAATGTCTTGAAGGAATTTGTTCCGTCGACAGCGGAATCCATGCGGGAGGCGCCGGACTTGCCGAAATCTTTTGCCCAGGGTTTGGATGATACCGACTCGGGCTTGTTGAGCATGAGTTCCATATCCGACAGTGAGGAAAATAAACTTCAGGGCGCGCCCAAACATAACCTGCAGATTCCGTTTGATAGCAAAACAATCACTAAAGACATCAAGGCGTTTCTGGCTTATGAGCTCATGACCTATGAAGATCCCGCGGATCAGGGGCGGTATTTTAAACTCAGCGTCCGGGTGGAAGAGGCGCCGGTCACGCTTCCGTCGATCCCTAAGGAAATTGTATTTTTGATTGATGCCTCCAACAGCATCGGCGCTGAACGCCTCGATCAGTTTAAAAGCGGGGTGGCGCAATGTTTAACCAAGCTCGGCATGAATGACAAATTCAATGTGATGGTTTTCAAAAAGACTTTGGTGAAATTTATGCCCAAGTCTATTGGCCGGGATCCTTCCAGCCTGGGCAGTGCCGCGGATT
>JAHFGF010000110.1 GCA_023247595.1 Candidatus Omnitrophota bacterium | reverse complement strand
GTTTATCACCCTATATTAGAGAAACAGGGTTTTAAAATATTAGGACATGAAATGCATTTTTATGGCGTATGCCGTCAATGTCAGAAAGTGAGAAATCAAAAATGAATCCATCTGTTAATGATATGACCAACGCGGATCCAGGCTGGAGAAAACGGCCGGGGATGCCTAGTTTACCGGAAGTTTTTTCATCGATTAAAGTGCCTGCGAATGCGAGTTTCTGGCGCAAACTTTTGGCTTTTACCGGCCCAGGCCTCATGGTTGCCGTCGGGTATATGGACCCCGGCAACTGGGCGACCGATTTAGCCGGAGGGGCGCAGTTCGGATATACATTAATCTCCGTGATTTTATTGTCGAATTTCATGGCTATTATCCTGCAGCATCTTTCTCTAAAATTAGGCATTGTTACGGGCCGCGATTTGGCCCAGGCCTGCCGGGATCATTACAAAAAACCAGTGGCGATGTTTTTATGGGTGATTTGTGAATTGGCCATTGCGGCCTGCGATTTGGCTGAAGTCATCGGGTCTGCCATCGCGCTTAATCTGCTTTTTGGAATTCCATTGATTGCGGGAATTCTCATCACAGCGTTTGATGTCATGATCGTGCTCTTATTACAGCACAAAGGTTTTCGCATCCTTGAAATTCTGGTTGCGAGTTTAATTGTTTTGATCGGCGGATGCTTTGCCTATGAACTGGTGGTCTCGCATCCGGCGTGGGGAGGCGTTATTGCCAATTTAGTTCCTAAGTCGGAAATTGTTTTTAATCCTCAAATGCTTTATATTTCCATTGGAATTCTGGGCGCAACTGTAATGCCTCATAATCTTTACCTGCATTCGAGCATTGTGCAGACACGGGCGTTTGAACGCAATGATGAAGGTAAATCCATGGCGGTGCGTTTTGCCACGATTGATTCGACCATAGCTCTTTTGTTTGCTTTCTTTATCAATGCTGCGATTTTAGTTTTAAGCGCGGCCGCGTTTCATGGGACCGAACATCAAAGTGTCGCGGACATTTCTGATGCCTACCATTTATTGTCGCCTGTTTTAGGGGTGCCTTTAGCCGGTATGCTTTTTGCCGTGGCGTTATTGGCCTCGGGACAAAATTCAACGTTAACCGGAACGCTCGCCGGACAAATCGTCATGGAGGGGTTTTTAAATATCCGTCTGCGGCCGTGGATGCGCAGGATCATTACCCGATCGGTGGCCATCGTACCCGCGGTCATTGTGGCCTTGATGTATGGAGAAAAAGGAGTGGGCCAGCTTTTGGTTTTAAGCCAGGTCATCCTTTCCATGCAGTTGAGTTTTGCCGTAATCCCATTGGTTAAATTTACGAGCGATAAAACTAAAATGGGAAAGTTCGTCAACGCCCTGTGGCTTCAGATTTTGTCGTGGACCATCACAGCGATTATTGTGGTCTTAAATTTATATTTATTATTTCAAACCGTCCGTCTATGGCTTGTCAAATAGGAGCGCTATGTATAAAAAAATATTAATTCCTTTGGATAATTCTTCGTCGGATGAAGCGATTATTAATCATATCCAGCCGCTCGCCCGTTTAAGCGGTGCGGCCATTATTTTGGTCCATGTGGCCGATGGGTATGTCGCCCGCCTGC
This sequence comes from Candidatus Omnitrophota bacterium, assembly GCA_023247595.1. Next base: position 3,998 of record JAHFGF010000110.1, on the reverse strand, counting down.
AGAATCAGTTGAATCTGGCTGATTCGCAGGAAATTAGAGAAGACGGATCTTACCTTACAGTGAGAACGGCGCAGTTAAAGAAAGCGGGTTTTAAAGTAACCTCCCAATTAGTCCAGGGTGAGCCCGCCGATGAAATCCTCGCCCTGGCCCAGCGCGAAGGCTGCGATTTAATTGCCATGGCAACCCACGGGCATAAGTTTGTCAAAGACCTGGTGCTGGGAAGTGTTGCCGAAGATATCCGTCACCGTACCGATATCCCCGTTTTGATGATCCGCTCCGTTTTGAAATAGCAGCGGATTATTCTTTTTCAGGCTGATTGCATTTGCCGCGAAAAGATTTATAATGTCCCCTAACTTATCAATGGGGACATTAATTTAATTATGGAATTCATCAGCCGTCTTGCCGACACGACAGATCAATCGAAAATCACCGACCAGCTTTTAAGCGAGGTGCAGGGTGATTTTGATTTGGCGTTTTTGTTTGTCAATCCCCAGGAACCGTATGATGTCAAAAAGATTTATCATCAAATCAAATCAAAGATTAAAATCCGTCATTTTCTCTGCTGTACCGGCGCTGGTATTATCGGCACTCAGCGGGAAATTGAAAATCAGCCGTCGGCCTCATTGATGCTGGCGCGTCTGCCGGGTGTGACCGTTAAACCTTTCTATATTGATCAGGCCCAGCTGGATGAATTTAAAAAACCCGAAGACCTCTATCAATTTTTTGAAATCTATCCGAATGAAAGTCCAGGATTTTTAATTTTACCCGACCCGTTTTTGCTGGATGCCAATCAATTTCTTAATGTCATGAACCGGGCTTATCCCAATTGCAGTGTTGTCGGAGGCCTGGCGAGCGCGGCCACGCAGGCTCGGGAAAATACTTTGATCGTGAATAATCAAGTGTATGACGAAGGGTTGGCCGGATGCGTTTTGACCGGAAACATCGCCATTAAGACCGTGGTCTCCCAAGGCTGCCGTCCCGTCGGAAGCACCTATATCGTGACCAAGGCGGAAGATAATATTATCCATGAATTAGCCGGGCGTCCGTTTTATGAAGTGCTGATGGAAGTTTTAAACAGCGCCACATCGCGCGAACGGGAGCTCGCGCAGGAAGCGCTCTTTGTGGGTATCGCGATGAATGAATATAATCATAAATTCAAACGCGGTGATTTTATCATCCGTGGTGTGATGGGCATTGACACTGAAACAGGGGCGGGCGCGGTCGCGGATTTTGTTCACGCCGGACAGACCATTCAGTTCCATCTGCGTGATGCGCGGGCGGCACAGGATGATTTAATCGGGCTTTTAGAAACGCACAAAGGCCGGATGGAAGGCCAGCAGTTGATGGGTGCCATGGTTTTTTCCTGCAACGGCCGAGGCTATAATCTTTTTCGCGTGCATGACCATGATATTAAAATGATCCAAAACACCATCGGACCAGTGCCCGCCGCTGGATTTTTCTGCGCCGGTGAAATCGGCCCCGTGGGCGGGGTGAATTTTTTGCATGGATTTACGAGCAGCATTACGCTGATTTACGCGTCGAAGTAGCATGGGGGATGTAGATAGAAAATAGAGAATAGAAGATAGAAGATAGAAGATAGAAGATAGAAGATGGTAGACGGATAGTTACTCCTCGACCATCAATAATCATCATCAACCACCATCAACCGTCACCCATCAATCTTCAATTTTCAATTCTCCATCTTCAATCATCCCCTATCACCAAACATATGACCAATCAAACCAATTATCTCAATCTTATGATCCGCTTCGTCCGTCAGGGCGGGGAGATGGCGCTTAAGAATATTCATCAAAGCCATCCCGGGCTTAAGGCCGATAAGACGATTGTGACCGAAACCGACCGCGCGGTTTCAAAGCTTGCGCACCGGATGATCGCGCCGTTTTTGGCGGATGGGCAGCACATCCTCATTGATGAGGAAGACCCGTCGGTGATTCAGTATTTGAGTCAAAAACGTCTTGAGCGCGCGCGGTACATTTGGTCGGTGGACCCCATCGACGGCACGCGTCTATATGCCAACGGCATTCCGACATTCGGCATTTCGATTGGGTTACTCAAAAATTTAAAACCATGGCTGGGCGTTGTTTATTTTCCGCTTCTTAATGAATTGTTTTATTGCGACGGAAAAAATTCTTATTATGTGACCAAGGCGTTTTCCAAGCAGCAAAAGAAAAAGAAGATTGTCCCTATCGACCAGAAGATTTCAAGCCAGACGATTTTTTTCTGCAACGACACGTTCTTTCGGAAATTCAGTTTTAATGACCCGCAGTTTCACGTGATGATCCAGGCCTGCGCTGTGGTCAATCTCTTGTGGCCCGCCATTGGCCGCGGATGCGGGTGTTTTTTGCGTTCTTCGCTTTGGGATTTTGCCGGAAGCTGGCCGATTTTCCGCTCGGCCGGCCTTGAACTGCGCCGCGTGCGCGACGGAAAACTGCTCGACCGGCTGGATGTCAGTCTTTTTAAAGGGGAACCTAAACCATGGGAACTGCAGGAGCATTTTATGCTTTCCTCGAAGAGAAATTTCAGAATCATTAAGTCAAAAGTCATCGAAATCGCAGCCTAATGAGTGTTTGATAAATCATTGGGCATGTGTTATATTCGCAGTGGAGATTAAAGAAAGCTATGGAACAAAACATTCAAAATTCAACTCAAAAAGCGCCCAACCAGCCTGTTGTTTTGCTGACGGACGCGGCCATTGAAAAGGTCAGATCCATGATGGCGAAGGAAGGCAAGGAAGGTTATGCCCTTCGCGTCGGAGTTGTGACCGGCGGCTGCGCGGGGTTGTCCTATGAGATGAAATTCCAGAAAAATCCCTACGACAACGACCACACCTTTGAACAGAACGGTCTGCGCGTCATCGTCAATGAAGAAAGCAAACCGTTTTTGCAAGGCATCCACATCGACTACGTCGACACCCTCAAAGAGAGCGGGTTTAAGTACAAAAACCCGAACGCCTCCTCGTCCTGCGGCTGCGGGACGTCGTTTAGCTAATAATCAGACGATTGAAATTAAGAAATTGGGAAATTTATGAAAAAGGTGCCTGGCACCTTTTCATTTTGAAATTTGTTGAAATGGACAGATGCCTTCCAATTTCATAATTTCCTAATTTCTCAATTTCTACGAATTTCTAATAAATTCTAATAATTTCCCCCCACCTTTGTTTATGAACAAATTTTTGTAAATTCTGCTTATAAATGTTATTATTTACATGTTCAAGCTATAATTAAAGGGACACAATACTTAATTACTTAATTAAGTATTGTGTCCCCATAATTCTAATTTTGTAAACCACTAATAATAATGACTTTAAAGCATTTGAAAACACTCCATATGCGTAGGGCTATAAGCGTCCTTTTGCTGGTGAGTTTTACCAGCGGACAGGTTTTGCCGCCGTCGGTTGCCCGCGCCCAGACAGCTTCAATTTTGAATCTGCCTTTGCCCGGCGCTATGGTGGGCATAAGCCCGAGCTACGTTCCGCTGGTCATTAAAGGCCTTAAAGTCTTTCCGGAAAATCCCTTCCGTTTTGATTTTCTCCTCGACACTGGCAATTCCCAATTAAGCAAAGAACGTCTGAGCGAAGAAACCAAGCTTCTCATCAAATATTTCCTCACCGCTTTAACCATTCCTGACACCGACCAATGGGTCAACCTATCGCCGTATGAAAACGACCGCATCGTTCCCAATGAATTCGGTATCACCGAAATGGGCCGCGATCTTTTGGCCCAGGATTATCTGTTGAAACAATTAACCGCGTCTTTGGTTTATCCCGAGCATGAGCTGGGCAAGAAATTTTGGAACACCGTCTATCAAAAGGCCTATGAAAAATACGGCGACGTGGATATTCCGGTGAGCACGTTTAACAAAGTCTGGATCATGCCGGACAAAGCCAAGGTTGTCGAATACGGCAACATGGCCGTCGTCACCGAGAGCCGGTTGAAGGTTTTGCTCGAGGAAGATTACGTAGCCATGTCTAATCAGAA
>JAHFGF010000109.1 GCA_023247595.1 Candidatus Omnitrophota bacterium | reverse complement strand
TTCTTGATCCTTACTACTACCGTAGACGTAAATAAATCTTTCATTTAGCTACAGAGAATAAATAATTTTTTACTTCACTGCCTTCTCTTCGCCAAATCACATTATCAATAAAATAATGATGTATATTAATAAAGATCCAAAACAGTGACATAAAAAGCGTTGGACCATACACCGATTGGTCATAGACTATACTTCTGTCTAAATATTTTGGCAACAAATCAAAGATCACTGCCCCGATTAAAACTGCTAAAACAGAAAAGATCACAAATGTTGTACGTGAGATTAACCTGTGATTTACTTCATTCTCTTTCATTCGCAGTACAATGGTCATGTACTGCAGTGAATGCATAAATGGGATTAACAACACTAAGGGGTGAATGGCGTTATCCACACCATGCCCAAACAACAAAATAACCCACAAATAAACAGAAGCTATATAAGCGGTGAATCCGTTGAATGAAATATTTTTTAAACCGGTCAAAATTCTGCGGACTATAACTCCTAAAAAAATGAAACTCGAAAGAAGGACTAAAAACGTAAAGAAATCTAGAATGTGCCTCGAAAAACCGATAGTCAAAAAGGTAACGCCGAAATAAACCTTTTCTTTGATCCCTGTGTTGTACATGATCCAAGCATAGATCCACAACAAATGAGCATTCCATAGCAGAATACGCCTCTCCCAAACGCCATAAAACACTTTTTTATAAACAGAAGCCACAATAAGAATACCAAAACCTTGCTTGGCATAATGCCAACCTGCGGTCAAAAGCATTATATTGACCGCGTACTGCAGCAATACGGTTGAACGCTGAAGATAAACGACGGCGAAAAGAACGATCATAACCGTCGGAACTATGACCCCAGCGAGTATATAACGGTTTCGCAATGTCGGATCCACATCACCAGAAAGCTTGCCGCCGAAATTTTTATACATAAGCTGATATGAATAGGCAAAATGTGGGAAATTACACACATATTCCAACATCACTACAGAAATAAGAAAAAACGGCAATATCTTAAGCGATTCCAAAATTTTCGAAGGGAAAAAAACTATAACCAATGGAAAAATGATGAGCGATGCACCACCTAAAAGAAAAAAATCAAGGAGTGGTGAAACAACACTGGATTTTGGCAAAGATTTCATAATTGTATCCAATCTTTAACAACATTGATTAAAGCCTTCCTCACTTCAGTGGCGAGGAAAGCTTGCATGAATTAGGCATTCTTTTCAGCGATGTCACCAATGATCGGCAGCTTGAACTTTTCGCCCTTATAAGCCTTGACCATCATAATGACCCACATGATCAGCGCCGCAAGATTCACAACCGGAAGCAGAACAATAAAAATGATCGTGAACAACAAAACCATCTGGAGAACAAATAACACGCCAAAAAGGATCATGGATTGCATAGCGTGGAAACGCACGAACTTGTTGTCTTTTTCAATCACGAAAAAAATAATACCTGAAACAAAACCTGCTAGGTAACTAAACAGCGCTGCTAAATTCGGCTCGAGTCCTGTTGATGATTTTCCGAGGTCTTGGGTCATACTTTTCTCCCTGTTAAGGGGACACAATACTTAATTCGAATGAATTAAGTATTGTGTCCCCTTAATTAAATTATTTCATATGGTCAACTTCGCCGCACTTCTTGTTAATCTCATTAACAAACTTGGCGTGCTGTGAATTGATCGTCTGGCGGTCCTCTTTAGTGATGTAATCCTGCCAGCGGTACGGATCATCCGGATCCGGCGGGTCGGGTTGATCGGCCTCGGCTGCTTGGGCCGCACGCCAGGCATCGATGTCTTCCTGCCACATCTTGCGTTTCTCGGCGGAGATTCCTGAGGCTTCCTTCAAACGCCTCTCAAGCATTTCGGCTGTGACCTTGGCCATATGACCATGAATCGGGTCATAACATTTCACAGCGGTTTTCATATAACGCAGATCGGTCGCTCCCAACGACGCGGAGAGCGATCCGCCGCCTGTGCCTTGGGCTTTATTGCGTTGATAGATCGCTTCGTTCTCGGCATCTTTTTTCGCCTGCACTTTCTTGGCGGCTAGGATTTGGCTCGTCGTGCCGGTCAACTTGACCTTAGGACGTTGCGGACCTTGCTTCTGGCATTCGGCAAGAAGTTCTTGGGTCTTGGTGCTTGTTTCATTGGAAATCGTCATCATATCGTTCGTATCCGTCAATCGCATCATGGCGCGCATGGGATTTGAAGGATCAACCGCCTTAGGCATGCTTCCCTCTGCAGTTTCAGCAAATTCACGTAAAGATGCAATATCCGCTTCCCAATCGGCACGTTCCTTGCCGGAAATACCCTTTTCATTCATCCTTTTTTCCATAAGATCGGCCATGATCGCCCAGCGCACAAAGCTGGCCTTTTTCATACATTCAAACGGCGCGTCTTCTTGGGCTCTCTTCTCTTTCATTTGCTTGACCGCCTCGTCTCCCGAGATCGTCGGACCGCCGAATTCGGTGCGTTTGCCGATGCCCATATGATCGGCGCCAACGCACTTGTTGGTTATCTTTTGATTAAATTTGTTGTACTCGGCGTTGATCCAGACCTGGTCATCCTCGGAAATATCATTGAGATACCGCTGTGAATTTTTCTGACCCGCAATGGCAGGATTATCGATTTTATTTTTGTAAGCCTCTTTGGCAGCGGCCAGATCTTCTTCGAGATTCTTGCGCTGCTTGTCTGTTAATTGCTCGTCCTTAAGTTTTTTCTCGATGCGATCCGCAGTCACCTTCATGCGATAACCTTTGAGCGGTTCCATGCAGTAGTCCATGGCTTCCATATAATCCATGCAGGTCGCGCTGCGCTTGCCTTCGCAGCTTCCCTTGAAACCTTTCTGTTTGTTTAAATCGAGCGGCCGGTCGGGATCCTCCGTTGCATCTTCAGTGCTTGCGGCTTGTCCGCTTTGGCCGGACTGCTTAGCGTTATACGCGTTGAGTTTATCGGTTGCCTGCTTTAATTTATCCATCAAACCCGCGGATGCCGCCGTGGTATTCATAAAAACGGCGAACGCCAAGATTATGACCGTTGCGTAAAATTTATTCCATTTCCACATACATTCTCCCTTTTTAATGACGATTATCTTACCTTTTTGTCTATTCTTAAAAATTTTACCGCTCTATGAATAAATCCTTAACTTCAAAACGGACTTTCTTGACCAACGCATAACGGTCATCAGACGCGCGGTAACCGACGGGACACAGCGCAACCGCGGTCGCGCCTTCCTGTTTCAGCCCGAGCGCGTCGTCAACCTTCTGAACATCAAACCCCTCCATCGGACAGACATCAATCTTGCGATAAGCGCATTCCGCCAAAAGCATACCCAACGGAATATAGGCTTGCCGTTTCATCCACTGCAGCATATCTTTCGGCGATTGGGATTTGATAAATTCCTGCATGCCGCGTTCATAAGCCGAAAGGGTGTCTGTCTCAACTCCTCTGATCTGAACAATGCGCGCAATGTATTTTTGAATATATGTTTCATCAATAGACGTCAACGCGCAAAAGACAATCAAATGGGACGCATCAGTCACCTGAGACTGCCCCCAAGCGCAATCCTTGATTTGCTTACGCAGTAAGGGATCGCGAACAGTTACAAATTTCCACGGCTGTAAACCAAACGACGACGGGGCCAGCCTTAAAATATCCAGCAGACTATTAAATTCCTGGTCAGCAATTATTTTGGAAGGGTCAAATTTTTTGGTGGTGTAGCGCCAATTGAGATGGTCATTCATGCGCAATCACCTTTTCAATGCGGCGATCCGGAATAAACCAAATCACCGCAACCAAAGCGTATAAAAAGCAGGCATACCACGGATTGACAAACGCCAAGAGAATAGCCAAGGCATAAATAACAATAGAAATCTTTCCTTTAAAATCATTGCCGATGGCTTGAGCTAATAACGAGTTTTTTCCGTGATGGGCCAAGAGCGCCTGGACCAAAATAAAATACGCGATTGCCGCGCATAACAAAACCACACCATACATGGCCGCAGGACCCGAGGCAAAATGGTTTTCTCCCATCCAGGCCGTGACAAACGGAATAAGGGACAGCCAAAATAACAAATGCATGTTCGACCACAACACTTTTCCATCGACCTGCTTGGCCGCTTGCATCAGATGATGGTGATTGTTCCAATAGATGCCTAAATAAATAAAACTCAACACATAACTGAGAAACGCCGGAATCAAAGACTTAAGATCACTGAGAGCCGCGCCGTGCGGCGCGCGCAATTCCAAAACCATGATCGTGATGATAATTGCGATAACTCCGTCGCTAAATGCTTCCAAACGTCCTTTATGCATTGCCGTTCCTTTTGCACAACCGCTTCCGCACCCCCGGGGTGCGGAAGCGGTCAATTATTTTGCCAATTTTTCGATCTCTGCGACCAGCGTTTTGGCATCGATAGGCTTGGACAACGTGCGGTAGTTCTCGTTGCCGACATTGACTTCAAATTCAATTCCGCGTTCCTGATCCACCACCTGAAGCGCCGTCAAAAAAATGATAGGGATGCCTTTGATGGAAGGATGTCTTTTTATTTTCTCAACAGCCTGATTGCCGTCGACGTTCGGCATCATCAAGTCCATGATGATCAAATCCGGCTTCACAATCTTCACCCTTTGTTCAATGTCCTCGGCATGAGTTGAGATGACAACCTTATAACCCGCGGTGGAGAGCATCCCTTCCACTATCTTTAAACTGGTTGGGTCATCATCAACCACCAATATCTTCTTGCCCATAGATCTCCTTTATTTGACTGTATCCTTACTGATGTCCATACTGCGCATAGTTAATCCCGAGTTCTTTCATGCTGTTTCGCATAAGCGGCAAAAAACCGCCGGGGGTTTCGGCAAAGAACGCGTCGACCATATCTCTTTCTTCAATGACCAGACGGTTCTGCGCTCTTACAATATCTTCCGCTTTACGGCAAACCCTGGCCTCGGCGATCCCGCGGATCATATCGGGGATTTGTTCCAAAATTTTAAACAGTTTTTCTTCCGTCGATTTTTCCCACGTAATCCTCTGTTGCGCGCTTTGATCCATCGCCACCTCACTTAATTTGAAAACTCGCGTTAGTTAACCGGATGACTGCCCTTCGCCTGAACTGCCCGCGAAAAAATAAATCACAGGGACAAGGATATAGATCGCCAATGCCAACTTCACGTTGACCAATGCCAAAAGGCTGGCCACCAAATATAAAAGCGGCCCGGTCAACAAATAAAAAACATCCTTCCCTACAACTCTAACAGCCTTCATCACATGGCCGCTGTATTTGATATACATCTTCATCAAAACAAAACTTAAGGCGGTGAACATCATGGCCAGACCGTAACACGTCGCCGCAACAGGACTGTTGGGATAACTGCCGATTAAGGCCGTCGGGAAAGGGATGAATGTCAGAAAAAGCAAAAACAGACTGTTGAGCCAAAACAGTCTGCGGTCTAAAATTTTTACCGGATGAAACAGCTGATGATGGTTATACCAATAAATGCTGACATAAAAAAAGCTCACCACAAAGCTCACAAACTTAGGAAGCAGTTCCGTCAAGGAATGCCAGAGTTCCTGGGACGCATTGATTCCATGCACTTCGGGAATGCGCAATTCCAAAACAAGA
>JAHFGF010000108.1 GCA_023247595.1 Candidatus Omnitrophota bacterium | reverse complement strand
TCCGGGAGTTTTTAACAACCCCAGAGAAACCGGATAGACACTGCTTAAAGCTAACGCACCCGCCTGATGCACTTTTTCAAAAATATCAGAATGATCGTCAATCACGCCGAAGAAATTCGGGTTCTGGACAATGACGGCCGCTGTTTTGTCATCGAGATGTTTTAAGATTTCCTCACGACTGGCCTGGCCGTGGATAACAGGCGTTTCCACAAATTCATAATGCAGATGGCTGGTATATGTTTTTAATATTTTGCGGTAAATCGGACTGACCCCGCCGTCTAAAATGATCTTGGTTCTGTCCGTAATACGAATCGCCATCATCATGGCTTCATAAAGCGCCGTTCCTCCGTCGTAAAGAGACGCGTTAGCGACATCCATTTGGGTCAATGTGCAGATGGAACTTTGAAATTCAAACAAAGACTGCAATGTCCCTTGAGCGCATTCCGGCTGATACGGCGTGTAGGCGGTATAAAACTCGCCCCGTGAAATCAGCGCATCGACGGCCGCCGGAATAAAATGATCATAATATCCCCCGCCGACAAAAGGAATCAGGCGAATATTATTTTTCAATCCGATATGGGTAACCTGACGGACAACTTCAAGCTCTGAAAGTCCCTGGGGAAGACTAAAAGATTTGGGACGCAGCGATGGTTTAATATCAACAAACAAATCATCAATGCTTTTGACACCGATGACTTTTAACATCTCGTCGGTTTCCTGGGGGGTGTTGGCAATGTAAGGATTCAACGTCTGGACTTTCTACTTGCGGGATTATTGCTCAATACTTTCCAAATAATTTTCATACTCTTCGGCAGTCATCAGATTGGATGTCTCGTCCATACTGGATATTTCAACCTTAACCATCCAGCCTTTGGTATAACAGAACCTGTTGATGATGCCCGGATCGTCTTCTAATTTGGAGTTCACTTCGATGACACGGCCCGACATAGGCGCGAAAATATCACTGGCCGCTTTCACCGACTCAACAGAAACAAATTCTTCAAACTGCTCGACCTCAGCATCTTGCTGGGGAAGCTCGACAAAGGTAATGTCTCCGAGTGCGGATTGGGCGTAATCTGTAATACCGATAATGCCGATATTATCTTCAATGTTGATCCATTCATGTTCTTTGGTATACAGATAATGCTCGATAATTTCCATAACCTACCCCTTGACTCCTTTAAACAAATTTAATTTTTTAACGAACCTAGTTTATAAAATGGCCTGGTTGAGACAACTGCGTTGTTCCTGTTTTTTTCATCTCCAAAAAAAATCTCTTCACCCGGCTTAAGCGGCTGTCGTATGAGACCAATGCCAATTCCGACACCCAATGCCGGCGAAAAAGTACCGCTGGTGACCACCCCCAGCTCGAATCCATCATTGGAATACAATTTATGATGCGCCCGCGGAGCCCGACGGGATTGTGACACAAAACAAACGGTGTTTTTCTTTAATCCAGTTTCTTCTCTTTTTAAAAGAGCTTCTTTACCTATGAAATCTTTAGAAAAATCGACAAACTTTTTTAAACCAGCGTCTAAGGGAGAAGTTGTTTCATCCAATTCGTGGCCGTAGAGCGGATAACACATTTCAATTCTTAAAACATCACGAACTCCTAAGCCAGTGGGTTTTACATTATCATTTTTGAGAATTTCTTTCCATATTTCTTTTGCTTTTATCGATGGCAAATATATTTCATACCCCAATTCCCCGGTGTAACCTGTGCGGCTGATGATCACTTCCTCGCCCTGCCATTTAAAAAAATCAAACGTATAATATTCCAGCGCTTCAATTCCAGGGACAAGACGGCTTAATACCTGACGGGACAGCGGGCCTTGAAGATCCAATTTAGCGGTCTTTTCTGAAACGTCCTTAAAAACCGACGATTTGGATAAATGGGTCAAGAAATGCCGGCGGTCTTTATCAATATTGGCCGCATTCACAACGATCATCCATTTTTCTTCTGTTATTTTATAAACAATCAAATCATCAATCGCGCACCCGTTATCGTTGAGCATAGTCCCGTAACGGCAGGTTTTAACTGGCATGTCTTCCAGGTTTTGGGTGACGATGCGATTCAGGCCGGATGTTTTCAAAGATCCTTCCAACAAAAATTCCCCCATATGGGAACAGTCAAAAAGAGAGGCAAATTTCCGGTTATATTCAAATTCCTGAAGGATACCTTCATATTGAACCGGCATGTGCCAGCCGGCAAATTCAACCATCTTGGCGCCGAGCGCGATGTGCTCGTCGGCTAAAACGGTGCTTTTTAATGATGTGGGTGCGGACATACATTCCTTAAATATAGCGCTCTAAAAATTATGGCTATAATAGCCAATTCTTTTTTGGATGTAAAGGCAATTTAAAAATGTTTAAACTAATTTTTACGCAATCAATGGAATAACGAATCCCATTGGGTTTTCTTAGAAAATATCCTATGCAAAGAAAGAAAAAAATGGTACAAAGGGTGGTCATTTTTAAGAATATCTGCGCCTGTCCTAGCAGATTAAATAAAATCTCTTCAAGGAAGCTAGGACTGGCACATTTCTCTAAATTCAAAACCAAAATATGTGCGCCTGTAGCTCAATTGGATAGAGCATCTGGCTTCGGACCAGAGGGTTGGGGGTTCGAGTCCCTCCAGGCGCGTTTTTTCATTGCCTTTGAATCAGAAAAGAACGCGACTGTCCTAATTTCCACAAATGTTTGCTTAAAATGATTAGGGCAGGCGCGTTTTATGTTTACCAAAGCTATCAATCCTCTTTTCAACTACGCCAAACAACCAGCAATCTTCTCTTCCAGCACCTTCATATTCACCGGCTTAACCAGATAGCCTCTGACGCCTTCCATAAAAAAAATATCCTGCATGGTTTCATTGGCCGTCAACATGATCACTGGAATTTTGCCCTGATGGGAAGAATTTAATTCATTCATGAATTCAAAACCATTCATCTTGGGCATCTGGATATCCAGAATGATCAAGTCCGGCTTTTCTTTGGTTAAAACGCCGAGCGCCTCCTGCCCATCCTGCGCCACGCAAATATCAAAACCCTTGTCCTTGAGACCAAACTGTAAAAGCGTTACGTTTAACCGGTCGTCATCAACGATCATGATCTTTTTTTTCATGCATTCTCCTTCATAATCAAAATGGGGGTATATTCAACAATATCTATTGCTTGGGCAAGAAAGTTGTGTAGAATGTGATTCAAAAGGAGACACTTATGGGTTTCGGCGATTTCATGAACAGGGTAAGACAGTGGGACAACCGTTCCGCGCAATGGATGATGAAACATTTCTACATGCTCTTCTTTGAGTTTATTCTCGTCGGCGTTTTTGTGTTTTTCTTCATGAATACTTTTAAAGTCATTGATGCCAGTGACCAAATTTCTAAATATGATCCCGTAAGCAACCTTCTTTTAGCCCAAACCACCAACACTTCGCTGATTGTTATTCTTCTCTTATTTAACTCGTTCTGGATGCTCTATATCTTCAACAGCATCCTACGTCTGCGCGGAGTGCTTAAAAACATCGAATATGGTCTTGCCCGCAAACGCAACGACCGACGCGACGATAATAATTAAAAATACTCCTGATAAAGTTCCTTAAACGTATTGGTCAGCTTACTCGTCCATCTTTTGGAAGACTGATTTTGAACGGTTGAACTGGATGTAGACATCGAACTCATTTGAGCCAGACCAATCACACCGGCATAAAGTACCGAGTTATTCAAGCCCTTGGTCGGAACACCCGTTGTCACTTTCAAATTTGTCGCCTCTTCAATCCGTTCAATAAGGCCCGGCAAAAGCGACCCTCCGCCGACCATGACAATACCCGCATTCAAATGATGATAATAAGGTGATGCTTTAATAGTACTCTGCACATGGTCGACAAATTTATCCACTTCCGGGCCTATGGCCTGCGATATGCCAATGCGCTTAATCGGCATATAACCAGTCTCGCGCTTAACTAAAATTTCCTCTTCATTTTCCGCCACTGATTTAAAAGCAACCGCATGTGATTTCTTAATATCTTCCGCCAAATCAAGCACAAGGCCTAACTGCCCGGCGATGCTCTGCGTCACATTGACGCCGCCCCAGGGAATGATTTCAATTTGCTGCAGCAGGCCGTCTTTAAATATCAAAACCGCGGTTGATGTAGAACCAATATCAACAAACGCAACCCCCTGCGATCTGGTCTTTGTATCCATAGCCACTTGGGAGGCGGCATAACTGCTGAAATACGCCTGCCCTAATTCATAACCGGCCTGGTTCACAGCCTTGGCGATATTGCGCAGGCGGGTCATGTTTGTAATCACTAATAAAAATTGGCCTGACAATTTTCTTCCATACAAACCCGCCGGATTAATGGCTGTATTCACATCATCCACTTTGAAATATTTTGGAAAATCATGGAGAATTTCTTCCTCCAAATGGATTCCCAGCATCCTCGCCTGATGAATGACTTTTCTCACATCCTGCACGCTGATGACCTTATTACCATGATCCACCAATGGAATGACCGCACCGCTTTCACGGACCGTAATCAAATCTCCGCCGAAACCAATATTCAAATGTTTAACCTTATGTCCCGTTTTTTCAACCAACCCATGAACCGCTCTTTGAATGCAGTCCGAAAGTTCATTCAGATCGCTCACCGCCGGCCCCTTAAGCCCGACGGTCTTGACTTCATGAACCCCGAGCAATTCTAAATTTTCAGAATCCTTGGTTCGAACCAGGCTGGCCTTCAAGGTTTGAACACCTAAATCCAGACCAAATGACAATTTTTCATTTTTCATTTTACCGAGCATATCTTTATTCTCCGCATCTAATGCTTCGCCTAAATTTCATTTTCTGCCGACGACCGGTTCCTTGAAACGCAAATCGATGTACTTCACCTCACGGAAATCCAACTTTTTTTGAGAAATCAGAGAGACCAGCAAATCTAATTTTGAAGGCGCGTCTTCTTTATCTAAAATAATCTCCAGCAAAGGGCCAATCTTAAAACTGATTTTCGAAAGATTATCCACATCAAGATCTGAAATAGGATACTTAAGCAATTGGCTGTTATTGTAATACGCTTTGATCACAGTTACCGCGGTTTTAATTTCTTCCGTCTCGATCCTGGTTCCCAAACGTACATTACGCTTTTCAAGATGGGAATGGATGATAAGAGGATATTTCGTAACCGGCTGGCGGTCAATAAAAATAACCACCCCTTCATCGTCTATTGTTAAATAATTCTGGCTCACCAGCACTTGCGCGAAAGGATCCCTGCGTTTGGCATTGATGTGAATGGCGTCCGGAAACCGCCGCTCAACGCTTAAATCATAAATCTGCGGAAACAGCGATCTTATTTCGCGATGCAATCGCTTTAAGTCCACCGTAAAAATATTCTGCCCCCTAAGCCTGTTTAATATCTTCTGCTCAAGGAATTTCACATCTGGATCGGCGCTGACTTGCTGAATTTTAAAAATTGGAGCAGTATGAAAAAATCCGTCGACACTTTTGTAGGCCCAAAAGGCCACAAGCAATACGAACAAAAGAATGATGCCGTTTTGAATAACGGCGGCGGGTATATCTATTTTATTTTTTTTTGCCATAAGCCATTTGAATAAGCCTGATACATACGTCGCTAAAATCCATCCCTGCCTGTTTGGCGGCCTTGG
>JAHFGF010000107.1 GCA_023247595.1 Candidatus Omnitrophota bacterium | reverse complement strand
ATCGATAATATTTTAAAGGAAGAGTTTTTACAGGTGATGAGCCCTATTAAGGCGGAAGAATTTGAAGGAGTATGGAAAGATTTAGAACGATCTGGATACATTGTGATTAAAGAAGAATCCCCGACGTTTTGGATTCGTTTTGGGATATTAAACGTGCCGCAGATTTAAATTTGGGGCCGTCATTTGTGCATCTTAATAAGAAGGTCTATCAAGTTTTGCGCATGGATACGATGGGCGGAGGAGATGTTAAACTGATGGCCATGGTTGGTGCCTTCATGGGATGGAAGCTTGCGCTAGTGTCTTTTTTCCTGGCACCTTTTTTCGGAGGTTTATACGGCATTGTTGAGAAATTGCGAACCAAAGAAAGCACTATTGCCTACGGTCCGTTTTTAGTCATTGGCGCTTTGATCAGTTTGTTTAAAGGCGAAGCAATTCTGCGTTGGATTGCCAGCGGATATGGGATTCAATTTTAAACCCAAAGATGCCTTAGCCTATTATTTTGCGATTGGAGACTAAAGAAATTTCCAGGAACAATTCGTCAAGATTTTTGCATTTTCTGAAAAAATAGATATAATAGTGCATCCCACAGTTAAATAACACGCAGCTGAAGTCTGTCGTAAGCAATTTTTCCAATAACAAAGGTAAAGGAGTGGTGTTCAAATGGCAAACGTACTGGATTTATTAGGCAAAGAAAATGAAGGTCTTTTAAAACATAAATGCGCAAGTATCCCTAAAGAAAGTTTGACTTTAACAGGGCCGGATTTTCTGGATCGCGTTTTTATCTATTCCGACCGAAATAATAATGTTTTACGCAATCTTAATTCGATGTATAACCACGGCCGCCTGTCTGGAACAGGTTATTTATCCATTCTTCCGGTTGACCAAGGCATAGAACATTCCGCCGGCGCATCGTTTGCCCCTAATCCGATTTATTTTGATCCGGAAAGCATTGTGAAGTTAGCTGTTGAAGGCGGATGCAATGCGGTTGCCTCAACCCTCGGCGTTCTTGGTCTTTGCTCACGCAAATATGCCCATAAAATTCCATTCGTCGTAAAATTCAACCACAATGAGTTTTTAACCTATCCCAACAAATTTGATCAGAGATTATTTGCGGATGTTCAACAGGCCGCTGATATGGGCGCCGTAGGTGTTGGCGCGACTATTTATTTTGGTTCTGATGAGTCACATCGGCAAATCGAAGAAGTTTCCCGCGCCTTTAAAAAGGCCCACCAGCTTGGATTGTTCACAATCCTTTGGTGTTATTTGCGCAATAACGCATTCAAAACCAAAGAGAAAGATTACCATGTCTCAGCGGATTTAACCGGTCAGGCCAATCATCTGGGTGTTACGATTGAAGCCGACATCATCAAACAGAAACTGCCTGAGAATAACGGCGGTTATTTGGCTTTGAATACCAAAGAAAGCGCCTACGGAAAAACCGACAAGCGCATTTATTCAAACCTAACAACCGATCACCCGATTGACCTCTGCCGTTATCAGGTTGCTAACTGCTATATGGGCAAAATCGGTTTAATTAATTCCGGCGGCGCTTCAGGCAGCAATGACTTGCAAGAAGCTGTTATAACAGCTGTTATCAATAAAAGAGCCGGCGGTTCTGGTTTAATTTCTGGAAGGAAGGCCTTCCAGAAGCCAATGAAAGACGGCGTTGCGATTCTTAACGCGATTCAAGATGTTTATCTGAGCAAAGATGTAACGATTGCTTAATTTGTGTAGGGTGGGATAACCCCGCCCGTACGGTTTATATAGCGATTCAAAAAGGACAATGACCCCCACATGTCATTGTCCTTTTTTGTTTTCAGTACCTATATTAGAGAAGAGGCAAGTAGCCTAGAAATAAAATTCTCTCAATTTGACACCCTATATCGAGAATGTTACAATTTCGCCATGATTCGCAACATTGTTCTGATTGGTTTTATGGGTACAGGGAAATCAACGCTGGCCGGAATCCTTCAACAGCAGTTGGGCCGCAAGGCTGTTTCTACGGACGCCATGGTTGAAAAGTTGGAGGCAAAGAGCATCGCGGAAATTTTTAAGAATTCGGGGGAGGGCTATTTTCGTAATCTGGAACACAGGGTTGTCCGGGATCTGTCGAATCAAGAGGGGTTGATTATTGATTGCGGAGGCGGCGCGGTCCTTAATCCTGATAATATCCAAGCGCTGAAAAAAAACGGGATTTTGATTCATTTGGCGTGTGAGCCTCAGGAGATTCTCAGGCGGGTTCAAATGCAGCCAAAACGGCCCTTGTTGGATGTTTCAGATCCTTTATCTAAAATCAATGAGTTGTTAAACGTTCGGCAACCTTTTTATGAAAAAGCAGATGTGACGTTGGACACCACAGACGGTGATTTGCACAGAGTCGCACGGGAAGTTATAACCTATGTCAAACAAAACTAATTTAGAAGCCTATTTAATATTAAATGCAGTGGCGGGTATTGGTCCTAAACGGGCTAAGCAGCTTATTGAACATTTTGGTTCGCCGCAGAAGGTCTTAAGCGCGAGTCGTGAAGAATGGCTGGCTGTTTTCAATATTCCCGAGCACGCGGTATTAAATTTTTTCCATTTTTCTCAGGACAAATTTTTAGAGAATGAATATCATTTGATGCGTTCGTCGGGTGTTCAGGTGTTTTGTCAGGAAGATGAAGCGTATCCTGAAATTTTGAAAGAAACCGTTGATGCGCCGCTAGTGCTTTATATCAAAGGCCACGCGGCTGCTTTAAAAGGTCCGGCTGTTGCGATTGTCGGTTCCCGAAGAGCCTCATTATATGGAATCGGTATGGCGCAGACGTTTGCCGCGGAGTTGGCGCAGGCCGGATTAAGTATTGTCTCCGGAATGGCACGGGGCATTGATACGGCAGCGCATCAGGGAGCTTTGAAAGCTGGCGGTTTAACCGTCGCTGTGCTTGGATGCGGATTGAATTATGTTTATCCGCCGGAAAATGAAAAACTAGAACAAAACATTGCGCAGCGCGGCGCGGTGATTTCTGAGTTTCCCATGGAAACTCCGCCGGCGTCATTTAATTTTCCGCGCAGAAACCGCATCATCAGCGGATTATCGCAAGGGGTTTTGGTTGTCGAGGCTGCTTTAAAAAGCGGAGCTCTGATAACAAGTGATTTTGCTTTGGAACAGGGGCGTGATGTTTTTGCTTTACCGGGCAAAGTGGGTGAATTTTCGTCACAAGGAACCAACCGTTTGATTCAGCAAGGAGCTAAATTGACGACCTGTGTCGAAGATATCCTTCTGGAATTGGCTCCTGGATTAGCGCCTTTTCGAAAGAAAGAAATAGAAAACGCTGAGGTCATTGCGGCGGATGAAGGCTTATCCGATGAAGAAAAAACTTTGTGCGGGACATTGTCTAACAGAACTCTGCACATCGACGAGCTGGCGGATCAATCTGGCATTAATGTTGTGCAGGCTGCTATGATTTTATTCAAATTGGAATTAAAGAAACTAGTCCGGCAGCTGCCGGGACAGAAATATGAGAAAACTAAACGAACACAAGTACACACGGGCGCATGAGCATACGAACACAGGAGCGCAAAAAGAGCGCAAATTTTTTCCGGCTCTCTTATGCTTTTGTGTTCCTGTATCCCTGTGTCCTTATTTGAGGTCATCATGGCAAAATCGTTAGTCATCGTTGAGTCACCCGCAAAAGTTAAAACCATCAATAAAATCCTTGGGTCGTCCTATAAAGTCACATCCTCGATGGGACATTTGATTGACCTGCCTAAATCTACTCTTGGTGTTGATATCGAGCATGATTTTGCTCCGTCGCTGATTGTTATGCGCGATAAACAAAAAGTGCTCACTAAATTAAAAAAAGAAGCCAAGGGTATGGAAAATATTTATATCGCCACCGACCCTGACCGTGAAGGGGAAGCGATTGGATGGAATCTGGCCAATCACATCGGCAAAGATAAAAATGTTTATCGGGTGGAATTTCAGGAAATTACCAAAGAGGCTGTTACAAAGGCGTTCACAAAACCTCGAAAGTTTGACAACAAATTAATTAATGCCCAGATTGCCCGGCGGGTTTTGGACAGGATTGTGGGTTATCAAATCAGTCCGATTCTTTGGAAAAAAGTAGGTTCGCGTTTAAGCGCGGGCCGTGTTCAGTCGGTGGCTCTGCGTCTGATTGTTGACCGCGAGCGAGCCATTAAAAATTTTATCCCGCAGGAATACTGGCAGATTGCGGTTGATCTGCAAAAGCAGGGCGTTCCTGATGTGCTCGTCGCTCAGCTGGAGAAAATTAATAACGAAAAATTTGAACTGGATAATCAGAAAGACACCCAGAGTGTGGTTGACGGTATTGGAAAAGAAAAGTTTTCAGTTTTCAATATCACCAAACGTGAAGTCAAGCGCAATGCTTCGGCGCCGTTTATAACCAGCACCTTGCAGCAGGATGCCTTTAGTAAACTTGGATTTAATACCAGTAAAACCATGATGATTGCCCAGCAATTATACGAAGGTATTGAGCTGGGTGACGGTGAAGGTGTGGGGTTAATCACTTACATGCGTACCGATTCAGTCAATATCGCCGCGGAAGCTATCGAAAAAGTCCGCGCGTTTATTACTGACCAATTCGGGAAAAAATATCTTCCTGATGAACCGAATCGTTTCAAATCAAAAAAATCAGCCCAGGAAGCGCATGAGGCAATCCGTCCATCCGATGTCTTGCGCCGGCCTCAGGACGTCAAACAGTTTCTGGATGAAGACCAAAATAAGTTGTATGAATTGATCTGGAAACGATTTGTCAGCTGTCAGATGATGCCGGCTATTTATCAAAATACGAAAATTGAAGTCACCGCCGGGATTTATAAATTCGGTTCCAGCGGTTCGGTGTTGTCTTTTGATGGATATTTATCGCTTTATAAAGACGCGGATGAAGAAAATCAGGGAAAGCTGGATCCGTCGTTTTATGCGGTGGGGGATGCCTTAAAGTTAACAGAAATAAAACCAACCCAGCATTTCACCAAACCGCCAGCCCGATATTCGGAAGCCAGTTTAGTTAAGACGCTTGAAGAAGAAGGGATTGGCCGCCCAAGTACTTATGCCTCGATTATCATGACGCTGGTGGCGCGCAATTATGTTCAGCGCGACCGGGGTTATTTTAAGGCAACCGATTTGGGTATGCTTATTTGTGACCTGCTCGTTGAATATTTCTCCAAAATCATGGACGTCGGATTTACGGCCAAGATGGAAGGCAGTCTGGACCGCATTGAAGAAGGGGAATTGGAATATGTCACCTTATTAAAAGAATTTTATAAGCCGTTTAAAGAACAACTTGATTATGCCATGCAGAATATTGAAAAGACCCATGTCATGACGGATAAGACCTGCCCGCTATGCCAGAGGCCTTTGGCTGTTAAATGGGGACGCAAGGGAAGGTTCATAAGCTGTTCAGGGTTTCCGGAATGTCGTCATGCCGAAGCGTACGGCATCGGCGTGAAATGTCCTGAAATAGACTGCGGCGGTGAATTAGTCGAGCGCCGTTCTTCCCGAGGAACAACGTTTTACGGCTGCAGTCATTTTCCGAAATGCCGTTATATCACTAACAAATTACCGGAAGCAACTAAGGCGGAAGAATAGTGGAAAAGGAGCACAAGAGCACAAAAGTCCACAAGTCCGACCTGTGTTCTTGTG
>JAHFGF010000106.1 GCA_023247595.1 Candidatus Omnitrophota bacterium | reverse complement strand
CGTAAACTTTTGCTCTGGAATGCTGTTGGATCCGCTGCCATCCTGATATTTTTCACTTAAAACAAAGGAAACATCCGGCAAGGCTGTGCTGACCGCTTGATAAAACCGCCCTTCCGCTTCTTTGATGATTTGTGCTTGAACCGCAACCCTTTCGCTTTGCTTTAACGCAAGCTGATAGCACTCTTTTAGGGTAAGGCCTTCAGTGGCGTCGGTGGGATCCACGGTCGCGGAAATAAAAATCGTCCATATTCCGAAGAGGAAAATTACAATAGATCGTCGCTGGTAGGGCATTTTAATTATTTGATTTTAAATCTCGACACATAGGCCTGAAGCTCGGCAAACTGTTTATCGACGTCAATCAAAAGCTCAACAACAAGGTCGATCTGCTGATTGTCCGCCAGTTGTTCTACAATCACCAGGCAGGTGTAGATCGTTTTAGCGGAAATATTGCCCGCCGCGCCCTTGATGAAGTGCGCGGTATCTTTGATCAACTCAAAATTCTTCTGCTCGATGGCCTTATTGAGGATTTTGCGCTTCGAAAGGTAATCTTTGACAAAATCTTCCATCAGCTCTTTTAAAAGCTCGCGGTCATCCTGCACCCGCTCAAGGGCTTCTTCTAAATCAATGATGTCCATCGTATGGTTTACTTGTTTGAATCGGTTGGCATCATTTTCTCAATTTTTTGCTCTTTCAACTCAACGACAAGGCCTTTGACTTCTGTGGTGCCAATATTTTCAGCCGCATGCGCTTCGGCATTGATCCAAAAAACATCTCCGGATTTACCCGCCATCTCTTTTGTCGTTCCATCAGGATAAGACAACAGGAGTGTTCCCTCCGACATAATATACGCAAGATGGTCGGGATGTGAATGCATGGCAATTTTATCGCCGGGTTTAAACATAATTTCCATGACGCGCACTTTATCATTCTCAAATAACAGTTTATAAATATCCGGGCCGACCTCTAACGGGTCCTGTGCAGACGCCAAGCGCCCCGATAAAATAATCAATACGGTAAATACAATTGCCATGATTAAACGATTACCTTTGTTCATATCTCCTCCTATGGTGTTGGTTAAAATAACATTTCCTGTCCCTGGTTGACCAATGAAACGCGTTCATCCTCAGAAAAAATATCAATAATCCCATATTCCCCGTCGTAACCGGCTTCAATACGGACGTTGCCTTCGCGCATGCGCTTGATGCCTTCCGCGACGAGCGTTCCGGCGACTTTTTGAATTTTATCCAAAGGCGCCTCGCGCAGAATATACATTTCGTTTCCCAACTTGCCAAGCATCTCCATGAAGAGTTGCTGGACACTGCCGCTGGCCGGCCCCACACCTTTCGCTTCACCAATAATCTCCGGCAATGGAATCAAACTAAAATATGGCCGCGCCCGCGGTGACCTGCGCCCTTCGGGGTGATCGGCAAGCTCCTCTACCCGCGCCATCACGCCGATGGTAACTTCCTTTCCGCAAACAGGGCACAATCCTTTATGTTTCTTCGTTTCTCTGGGATGCAACCGTACCTTGCAATCCCGATGGCCGTCGTAATGATATTTGCCCTCCTCCGGAAAAAATTCAAGCGTGCCTTCCAATCCTTTATCTTTGGGGTCGGAAAGCGCGCGATAAATCGCCGCATACGATAAATCCGTATTATAAATCGTGGCCTCGCGGCCCAATTTTTCGGGTGAATGCGCGTCGGAATTCGAGACCAAAGCATACGGATCTAATTGGCTCAAGCGCCAATTCATAAGCGGATCCGAAGAGAGTCCCGTTTCCACCGCAAAGATGCGGTCGATTAAATCAGCGAAACAATCCGCGATCCGGTCAAACCCGCTTTTTGAGCCCATGGCGGAAAACCACGGTGTCCAGATATGCGCCGGAATCAGATACGATAACGGATCCGATTCCAAAACAATTTCCAATAAATCCCGTGAATCAAGCCCTAAGATCGGCCGCCCGTCGGAATAAATGTTGCCGATATTGCCTAACTGCGATTGAATCTTTTGCGCCGCTTTAAAACCGGGCGCAAAAATTACGTTATGAACCTTGCGTACCTTTTCTAAGCGCTTGTAAATATTCGAAATCTCGCAGGAAAGCATAAAACGCACCTCGCCCTTGCAAATCGGCGGAAGTTCTTGAGTGACGGATTTTTGAAATTCTGATTTTAATCGGAATAATCCGTCTTCGGCAGGTTCAAGCTTTGTTTGGAGTTCTTTGAGCCATCCCGGATGGACGAAATCGCCGGTGCCGACCACTTGAATCCCTTTGAGTTGTGCCCACAACCAGAGGTATTCGAGGTTCAGCCTTTTGCTGGTGGCTCGGGAAAAATGCGAGTGCAGATGGACGTCGGCGTAGAATCGCATAAGTAATCAAATTTAACTATTGAGCTTTGTACAACCATTTGCATTAAATCTAAGAAAACAAAGCGAAATATTGACTACCTTCATGTTATTAGTTATGCAAAGGTCAATGAAAAGGGCGGCCCCGATAAAACGGGGTCGCCCTTTTCATTTTTTCACAAAACTAAATTCCGCATTTTATTTTTTATGTGCTTCCACATTCACAATCACAACAACTTCATCGCCTACCACCACGCCCCCCTGGTCAAGGGTCTTATTCCATGCGATACCAAAATCCTGGCGGTTGATTTTTGTCTTTCCGGAAATCCCAATCGCCCAGCTTCCGAACGGGCTTTGCACCGGGCCGCCGATCGAAACCGGAATCGAAATCTCTTTTGTTACGCCGTGCATGGTAAGATCGCCGGTAATAACATAGCCATCGCCAGATGCTTCGACTTTGGTGCTTTTAAAAGTAATAACCGCATAATTGGCGGTATCAAAAAAATCCGCTGATCTCAAATGATTATCACGGTCCGCGTTACGGGTATCAATACTGGCCGCTTGAATGGTTGCATCAATCTTAGTTGCCGCAACGTTGGCAGGGTCATACTCGATGGTCCCTTGATAGTCATTAAATGAACCACTCGTTGTGCCGACCATCAAGTGCTTAATATCAAAACCAATGGTGGAATGGGCTGTGTCGATATTATAAATATCGGCAGCGGCCACACCAGCCATTGCCAATACACCAATCATTCCCAGAAAAATTAAACGCTTCATAACATTCCTCCCTGTAATATAAGATTTATATTTTAAAAACTGATAAACATACTAAACTAATCTTAATCTTTTGTCAATCGTAACTGTTTAGAAGCTTGAGAAAATTTGACAATTTCCCCTCCCCTAACCCCTCCCACAAGGGGAGGGGAAATCTGGAGTACGTCTTTAAAGTTTGCCTTTCCTCCCCCTTTGTGGGGAGGACAAAGGAGGGGGAAATACGAATAATAAGGTGTACTCATCAATCCGCTCTATCACTGAATAATGACCGTCAATCAATCCTAGAAACTTTACTTGCTACTCCTTGCGGACCAATTCTTCGAGGGCAATCTTGGGGCAAATATGATTGCGGATATACTGGATAAGGTTGTTGGCCACCGAACGGATTCGTTTATCCATTACAGGGTCCAGGCATTTTCCGTTTTTATCAAAAATTTTCTCGACATGGGCAACCGAAACCGGCCCCGGCAGGACAACCGCGCCGATATGGGCACAGACACTCGCTAAATGCTCAATAGCTTTTATGGCGCCAATAGCGCCGGAAGCAACGCCTAACAACGCAACCGGCTTTCCAGATAAAACCGACGGATACCCTAAATTTTCAATGACCAATTTAATCACGCTGCTATAACTGCCATGATATTCGGGGGTGGCCAGAATCACTCCCGTAGCCCCAGAAACCACCTGGTTTAAGGCCCGGATTGACGCATCCTCTTTCTTGCCAGGCAATGGTAATTGGATATCATTTGGGTCAATGACTTTAACGGAGATATCCGCATGCTTCCTGATTTCATCCACCACGATCGCGAGGGCTTTGGATGTATAACTGCCCTGGCGAACGCTGCCGGTGATGGCAACGATTTGAATTTCTTTTTGAATTTTATTCATTTTTTACGCCTTCCAATAAGAGTAACTAAAAATATGAGTCATTGTAACATAAACCGATTAATAAAAGAAGCCTGCGGAACTTTTATCATGGCTCAGATAGTGTCGGAAAAGATCTCCTTTTCAGTCATTCTGACCCCGCCAAAGGCGGGGCAAGAATCCCTTTTATGAGAGGTCCTTCCGCTTCGCTAAGCTCGCTTCAAGATGACAAATCTTTTATTCCTCAGGATGACGGTTATGGAATTTTCCGACAATATCACTCAATGGGGGCAGACCGTAACCTCAACGAATTTCCAATAACCGAGACCGAACTGAAACTCATTGCGGCCCCGGCAATGATGGGGCTTAACAAAATGCCGAAAATTGGATATAAAATCCCCGCTGCCACAGGAATTCCCAAAGCATTGTAAATAAAAGCAAAAAATAAATTCTGACGGATATTCTTCATGACGGCGCGGCTTAAACGCAGGGCCTTCACAATTCCATTAAGATCGCCTTTGACTAAAGTAATCCCAGCGCTTTCAATGGCCACGTCAGTGCCTGTTCCCATCGCGACCCCGACCTCAGCCTGCGCTAAAGCCGGGGCATCGTTAATGCCGTCTCCGGCCATCATAACAATCGCCCCTTGGCTTTTAAATTGTTTAACAATCTCCTGTTTACTCTTCGGCTCTAACTCGGCGCGGACATCGTCAATCTCTAATTCCTTGGCGATCACCTCAGCGGTTTTATGATTATCGCCGGTCAACATAATCACTTTTATTCCCATGCCATGAAGAGCACGAATCGCCTGCGCAGTCGTTTTCTTAACCGGATCGGAAATCCCGAGCATGCCGGCTATTTTCTGTTCGACAGCCACCCAAACAACCGTCTGTGCCTTCGCTTGCAATTGTAAGGACTCTTCTTTCAAATTTGTGGGAAAATCGATCTTTTCTTCTTCGAGAAACTTTTGCTTTCCTAAAATAATCTTTTGTCCGTTTAGATTACCTTTAATCCCGCCGCCAGTGACCGATTCAAAATCTCGCACAGATTCCACTTTGGCGTTCTTTTCTTTCGCATAATCAATGACGGCTCTTGCCAAAGGATGTTCACTGCTTTGCTCTATAGAAGCCGCTATGTTCAGCAGTTGTCTTTCATTCCATCCTTGATGAGGAATACACGCTGTCACTTTCGGTTTTCCTTCCGTGAGCGTCCCTGTTTTATCCGTCAGCACGTGGGTAATTTTCTCAGACTTTTCAATGGCTTCGGCATTTTTAATAAGAACTCCTACCTGCGCACCGCGGCCAACGCCCACCATAATTGACATGGGTGTTGCCAATCCCAATGCGCACGGACAAGCGATGATCAAAACGGCAATCGCATTGACAATGGCGTACGTGAGCCTTGGCTCTGGCCCCCAATTAGCCCAAACAATGAACGTCAAAACGGAAATCAAAACCACCATAGGGACAAAATAACCGGATATCGTATCGGCCAATTTTTGAATCGGAGCGCGGCTGCGCTGGGCTTCTACAACCATATGAACAATCTGAGAGAGCAAAGTTTCGGCCCCCACTTTTTCGGTCCTCATCACAAATGTCCCGGTTTGGTTAACGGTCGCCCCGATTACGCGGTCACCGGCATTTTTTTCAACAGGAATTGGTTCGCCTGAAATCATGGATTCATCGATGGCGCTCTTGCCTTCCATAATAATTCCGTCTAATGGAACTTTTTCTCC
>JAHFGF010000105.1 GCA_023247595.1 Candidatus Omnitrophota bacterium | reverse complement strand
AATATCAACACCGCAACACCGCGGGCGCTGCGCAGTCTGGTACGGCTTTTTACCGGAAACAGAACCAACACAGAATTGTCCGACGCGGATACTTTGGTTGAAAAAATTTTAAGTTATCGGCGAGGTTTTGATGGCAAAGACGGAACGTCAGATGACCGGGTTGTGGAAAAAAAGGAATTGAGTCTCAACAGCCGGGAAAACGCGTTGATGGCCCAATTGGAAGGATACCGCGTTAAGGTTTCACAACTTTTACGTCTGGGTGTGCGTGGTGTTGATGAACAAAGCGGTGCCTCCTTTCTCGCTGAGGCAGTTCTTTCCCGTAAAGACGGTAAAATTATGTATTGGCAGAGGATCAGGTAAGCAGTTGTATCTATTGGTGAATGATGACAGATAATCGTATTATATTAAAATTTACGCAAGTAGGCGTTCAGGTGATAGCCGTGCGGCCTTCATTGGGGCGCAAGGGTATTTCTTTGTCTGCCTTCAGCGGTATTGAAGAAGGAAGTCTTTCAAGTAATGTTATTCAAAGTTTACAAAATTTTGGTTCTGGACAAAAATCCGATGTGATTGTTGTTTTGCCGAGGCGGCAGGTTATTTTTAAATATTTCTCTCTGCCATCGAAAAAACAAGATGAACTGCGCCGGATGGTAGAGCTTCAAGCGTTGCGCGGACTTCCATTTTCGTCGGATGACGTTGTTTTTGAATTGTATCAGGCAGGAGTGGATGCTCAGGGTCAAACCAGGGTGGTTGTTGCCTTGGCGCGATTAAAGATGGTGCAGGAATGTCTGGATGTGGTCAGTCATTCCGGCTTAAAATCTGGACGCTGTTCGGTCAGTGCCTTTGGTGTGGCGGCTTGGCATGCCCGGCAATTTGCCGCGGATGCGAATTCTTGGGTTCTTATTTTTGATTGTGATGATGAGGGTATGGATTTATGTTTTTGTAAAGACAAACAGCTTCGCTTTGCCAGAGGGATTTCAAGCAATGATAAAAATAGCCTGGCTTTGCAGGTGGATTTGACTCTTCAAGCGTTTATGAAAAATTATCCGGAGGCTGCTTTATCGAAAGTTATCTTAACTGGTCTTCCTCAACAATGGGATTTGATCAAAAAAGTCTTGTCGGAAAAAATCAAAGCACCATGTCAGGAAGTTGTTTTAGAAGATTTTGAAGAAGGGCAAGGACAAAAGGAAAAAACAACGCAAACCAGCGCGATTTCTTTATGCGCCGGTTTAGGAATGGCTTTTGCATCTGACTTCGGTCCGGATTTAACGCCTTTATCGGTGCATCATGTTCAGCACACGCGTCGGCAAAAGTTTGCGATTTTACGGATGGCCGTGGCGTTGTTATTTTTAATCGGGGCGTTTGCTTTTTTGATGAAGCAAAAGATGACAAGTAAAGAAACCGAATTGCGCGCAGTCCGCCAAAAGCTGGCTGAAACGCAGACGCGATTTCACGAAGCCCGTCGAAATCTGCAATTGTATGATTTTATTTCCAACGACCGTAAAAATCGGCTTGTGATCGCTGAACTTTTTAAAGAGCTTTACCAAATTTTGCCAGCCACCGCGGTTTTGACTCAAGTGCAGTTTATCGACGGACAATTAGTCGTTATCGGCCAGTCCAAAGAAAGTGCTGATGTGGGCGTAATTCAAAAAGCTATGATGAATTCGTCTTTGTTCAAAGACGTTACGCTACAGTATGCCAACCGTCCCCAGCGTTTGGCTATGGAATATACGGAATTTAAAATTGTCTGCCAGTTGAGTAAACAGGGAGAAGCTAAACCATGAACGTTTATCAACTGACAGCCAGGGAACAAGTCATCTTTGTTTTTTTACTGATAGTTTGTTTTGTCTATGGAGGCTACGCGCTTATCTATCGTCCTTCACTGGCCAAGCGTCAGCAGCTGGATGTGGAAATTCGTCTGGCAAAAAAAGAGCTGGGTGGACAAGAGAAGGTGATTCAAAAAGAACGTCGTTGGGCCGAAGGTTTTAGCGATACGATTAAGAGTATGCGTCAGAATACGACTAATGAAGAAGCTATGTCCACAATTCTGACTGAAATTGAAAACGCCGCGCGCGGAACGCCTATTCGTGTTACTGAAATGAAACCCCAGGGAGCGCTTAAAGTCGGGGAATATAACCAGTTGACCATCAGCCTTACCGTGGACGGTAATTTTTTGGACATCCTTGCTTTTATTCATGTTTTGCAAACGCCGCCGCACGATTTACGCATCACGCGGTTTGAGTTTGAAAAACTCATCGGAGAGCCGCAGAAGTTATTAGCCAAAATTGCGGTTGTAAGGTTTTATATTCCGTCTGTGGAAAAGGAAAATAATACGGCGGGCAATCAGGAAAAATCAATGGCACAGCCATGAGTTTAATATGATTCAACACAAACAAACAAAAAACATGGATAACGGTCAGCGTCAATTTTCCGTCGGTCTGTGGGATATTTTAACGGTTGTTTTTGTGATCGCGGGATTGGGGTTTGCGGGTTTTTCTGTAAAGGAACGAATGACACCAGTTCCTCCCGCATCCGTTGAAATCCCGCGCGGTCTGCCTGCACAAGCGTCGGACAATTGGGTGCCTAATGAAGTTTGGCTGCCTTTTGATACCTATGCGCCTTCTTTCTCCGGACGGGACATTTTTAAGACGGATGAAGAAAAGCTTTTGGAAGCGACCATAGAATCCGCCAATGTTAACAATGTTCCGATTGCATCGTGGGGAGAGGGTTATCAATTGATCGGAGTGATGGTTGATAATGATCCGCGAGCTGTTGTGAAGGTTCTCAATCCACCGGGAATGCAGGTTTTGTCGTTAGGGGATAGTTTAGGCGATGCGCGATTAATTAGAGTTGAAAATAACGCGGCTTGGTTTATGTATGAGGGGAAGCAAGTGGGTCTTAAATTTGAAACCAATGCTCAGAAAAAGTGAGCTTAATTTAATAGCTTAATAACGTATAAAATGGATAATAACAGTAATAAATGCTATACTTGCGACGTATTTTTTGTCTTTAAGAAGGGCTTGATTTGAGCCCAAGGAAATTTTTTAATCTTACTTTAGAATGGGTTGAAATGAATATTCGTAAACAACTTATTGTGACAGCGCTTCTGTTGATTCTAGCCTCATCGGCTTGGTCTCAAAATGAAACCGTTTCACCTTCTCAAGAAGGGCAATCCGAAAATGTTTCATCAGCAAAAGTTTCAAACGCGTTTAATCTCTCGAAATCCGCAATTAGTGATGACGCTATGGTTGATGTCCTGCAGTTTAAGGACATGCCGATGGCGGAAGTATTTAAAGTGCTTTCAGAGAAAACAGGTTTAAATATCATCGCTGGCCAGGGGATTGCCGGGCAGGTGACTATTTATTTGAAGAATGTCAAACTTAAAGATGTGATGCGCATTATTCTGGAGGCCAATAATCTCGCCTATGCGGTTAAAGATGGTGTCATCCAAATAATGCCGGCGCAGGAATATGAACGCCGTTTTGGCCAGGTGTTCGGAGGGGATGTCCGCACCAAAATCAGACGTCTTGTCTACACCGATGTGACCGACATGCTCAACGTATTAAATCAGGTCAAAAGTTCCACTGGAAAAATTATTTCAGATTCTGGTTCTAATACACTTGTCCTTATGGATTCACCGGCGCAGATTAGCTTGATGGAACAGCTTATTAATGAAGTCGACAAGCCCATGACCGTTAAAGTTTTCGAATTAAGTTATGCCAAAGCCAAGGAAGTTGCCGAGAAGTTTGACGCGTCTCTGTTATCCAAGAAGGGAAGTGTCAAATTCGATGAAGCTACCAATCAAATCATCGTTACGGACACTAAGGAAAAAATTGCACAGATGTCTAATTTGATTAAGACTTTTGATATCAAACGCCAGCAGGTTTTAATTGAGGCCAAGATTGTTCAGATTATTTTAAGCGATCAGCAGAAACTCGGCGTGGACTGGGAAGCGGTGGTTGACAAATTTCACAAGATGGATATCAACAGCAACTTTGATCTGTTGGGCGCTAATGATAAAAGCGGGACGATGAGTGTCGGGACATTGTCCAGTGATAACTATCAGGTTCTTTTGCAGGCGCTGGATTCGGAAGGATCGACTAATATTCTTTCTAGCCCGCGTATCACCACACTCAACGGCCAGGAAGCAAAGATTTTGGTCGGGTCAACCGAGCCGTATGTGACGTCCAGCACCACGACACCGTCATCCGGGCCGACAACGGTAGCTGAAAGTGTTAATTTTATTGAGGTCGGTGTTAAGCTTTATGTCACTCCGCAAATTCATAAAGATAATTTCATCACGATGAAATTAAAACCCGAAGTCAGTTCCGTTACCCGCACGCTTAAGACAGGGAACAATAATTCCATTCCCGTGGTCGATACCTCAGAGGCGGAAACAACAGTTACCGTTAAAGACGGCATCACGATTGTCATCGGCGGGCTTATTAAAGAAGAAACGATTTTGACTAAAAATAAAGTTCCGCTTTTGGGCAGTATCCCTGTTCTTGGAGCGGCCTTTCGAAACAGTGACGACCTCAAACGTAAGACCGAAATTGTGGTCTTTCTAACTCCGCGCATCATCACTGGTGATGTGCCGGCGGATGAAACCCATTCCAAAAAGTATTCATCATCGGAATAAGATTACCAGACTATTACACTGGATTTCTTTCTGATAATTCCTAAACATTCCTGTTTTGTTTAAAAAAATTGCATGTATGATAAATTTGTTTGTCATGTGCAATTTGAAAGTCGAAACAAATTAAAAAAAGTAGCGGCTACATTAAATATTGGAACATTTATGACAGCATCAATTTATCGCATCATGATTTTTTTTGTTTTAGTTTTACTTTTGGCGGTCAGCCGTTACTTGACGCCTGAGGCTCTTCATTGCAAAGGATCGGATGAATATTATTACCTACAATATGCCCAGCATGTGGCTCAAAACGGAGTGCAGGGCGTCCAGGAATTGGTGCAATGGTATGCCCAAAGCGAGGGAAATCGTTATCATCCTTCGCCGGCCCGGTTAGTTTATGTTTTTCTATCGGCTTTTCTAGTTAAGATTTTTGGATCCTATTATTCTGTTTTGGTGAGTATTTCCTACGCATCGCTACTTGCCCTTTGCGCGGTTTCTTTTTATTATGCCCGAAAATTATTTTCTCGTGAATTTGCGGTATGTTTTCTTCTGCTTTTATGCACGTCACCGTTAACGCTCGGTATGGGATGTGTGGCTTTAAGCGATAGTTTCCTGAATTTGCTTTGGGCGTGTTCAGTGTGGGCGATGATGGATTATTTTAATAGGAGAAGCCTCGCTAAAATGTGCCTGGTGATTGTTTTTTTGACTTTAGCGCTTTTGGTTAAAGAATCATCGGTGCTTTTACTTCTTTTTCTAACGATTTTTATGATGTGTGCGCGATTTTTTAAGGTACCGGTTGTTTATAAAGATTTGATTGCATTCTGGACGATCCCGATTGGGACGGTTGTGCTTCTTTATCTGATTGTGCTCGGAGGATTCGCGAATTTTTCAGTTTTGATTCATGCGACCTATCTCACGCATTTTGTGGATAAAGCCAATGCGTATGCCCTAAATTATTCCAGCGGGCCGTGGTTTCGGTATTTTATTGACTTAATGTTGTTATCACCGGTCATTACATTGGTGGCTGTCGGATATGCCGGACATTTGTTGCTTAAGCATTCGCGCAATTGGAAACAGATGTTTTTTCTTATCTATTTTGCT
>JAHFGF010000104.1 GCA_023247595.1 Candidatus Omnitrophota bacterium | reverse complement strand
AATCAGCCATTCCACATTTTTGGGGCTTTCCAATGTGCCGGCGGTCAAGCTCGCGGAACAATTGATTTCGATTGTTCCTAAAGGGCTTCAAAAAGTTTTTTATTCCGATAACGGTTCAACAGCTGTTGAGATCGCAATCAAAATGTCTTATCAATACTGGCAAAATATTGGTCAAACGAAAAAAATCAATGTTGTTCACTTGAATAATTCTTACCACGGCGACACGTTGGGCGCGGTCAGCGTTGGTGGTATTGATCTTTTTCATAAGGTGTACCGAAAATTGATTTTTAAAACCATCGGCCTTCCCGGGCAGGGTTGGGATACGGTTGAGGCATTTGAACGGATTCTCAAGAAAAAAGCCGGAACCGTTGCCGCGATAGTTGTTGAGCCATTGATTCAAGGGGCTGCCGGGATGTTGATTTGGCCTAAAGGTGTTTTAAAGAAAATCAGTAAACTGTGCCGGCAACATGATGTTTTTCTCATTGCCGACGAAGTGGCCACGGGTTTCGGCCGGACAGGAAAGATGTTTGCCTGTGAACATGAGAAAGTAACGCCTGATATTCTGTGTTTGGCCAAAGGATTGACGGGCGGATATCTCCCGTTGGCCGCGACCGTTACAACCAAACGCATTTATGATGGTTTTGTCTTTGACTATAAAGATCAGAAGACATTTTTTCATGGGCACACCTACACAGCTAATCCGCTGGCCTGTGCAGCCGCGCTTGCGAATCTTGAGATTTTTCAAAAAGAACGGGTATTAGAGAAGTTGGCCCCCAAGATAAAATACTTGGCGCAAAAGCTTCAAATGTTTTATAATTTGGGCTCTGTTGGAGAGGTTCGACAGCTTGGTTTTATGGTCGGTATTGAACTTGTCCGAAACCGCAATACCATGGAACCAATTGCCTGGGAAGAACAAATCGGCGCGCGTGTCTGTCAAGAAGCCCGTAAGCATGGGGTCATCCTGCGGCCCTTGGGCAATGTGATTGTCCTCATGCCGCCGTTAAGCATTTCGCTGGATGAAATGATGAAACTATTGAATGCCACCTACAAGTCTATTAAAAACGTGGCGGGTTAAAACGATGTCTCTAAATAGAAAACCAAAAAATGAAACGACCGTCTTCGTCGCCATGAGTGGCGGGGTGGATTCGTCCGTCGTTGCTGGCCTTATGAAGGACGAGGGCTACAATGTGGTCGGGGTGACCATGTGTTTTAACATCACGCATCCCGACAGCAAAAAGCCGTCGTGCTGCGGTATTGACGGAATCCAAGATGCCAAGCGCGCCGCCGAGATATTGGGTATCCCGCATTATGTCTTTAATTTTGCCAAGGACATCAACGATTTTATTATTGAAGATTTCACCAATGAATACTTAAGCGGCCGCACGCCTAATCCGTGCGTGCGCTGCAACCAGCATTTAAAATTTGGGTCGCTTTACGATAAGGTCAAAAATTTGGGCGGTGATTACATCGCGACGGGGCATTACGGTATTATTGATTACAACCAAGACCGCCAAATGTTTCAGTTAAAAAAAGGTGTTGACCCCCGCAAAGATCAATCCTATTTTCTTTACAGCATGAAAATGGAAACTTTGTCTTCTGTCCTTTTCCCGATCGGCGGATTAACCAAGCAGCAGGTCAGGGAATTGGCCAAGACATACAATTTGAACACAGCTGAAAAACCGGAAAGCCAGGATATCTGTTTTGTTCCGGATGCCGGTTATAAGAAATTTCTGGAAGACCGCTTGGGAGAAAAGGTGAAGAGCCCAGGTGATTTTAAAGATGAAGATGGCAATGTCGTTGGCCAGCACAAAGGCATCGCTTATTACACGATTGGCCAGCGTGACAAACTTGGCATCGCGCTCGGTTATCCGGTTTATGTTTATAAAATTGAAAAAGCAACCAACACCGTCTATGTTGGGAATCTTAACCGGCTTTATGCCAGAGGCCTTATCGCCGGACAGCTCAATCTGGTGAGCATGAATTTTACTCAAGAAACGCTAGAGGTAATGGTGAGAATACGTTATAATCAACCCGAAGTAAAAGCCTATTTGACTTGTTTGAACGAAGGTCAAGTCAGGGTGATATTTGAAACGCCGCAAAAATCGGTAACCCCGGGCCAGTCCGTTGTCTTTTACGACGGGCCGGTGGTTTTGGGGGGCGCTATTATTGATGAAGCCGTCGCATGCGTCCCTGATGAATTGCCCCTTGAGACCGCACAACATTAAACGTATCCTTTAGGAGGAACCATGATCCGCTTTTTTTTTACAACATTTTTTGTGATCGCCTTATCTATTTCCGGCTTTGCCGCCAGTAAAAAACAGGCGGACGGAATTTCTCGGGAATATTTCGATAATGGTATCGTTTCCCGTGAGGAAAATTATAAAAATTATGAATTAGACGGAACAGCCAAAACGTTTTTTGAAGATGGGGGCTTGGCTTCCGTCGCGACTTATGTCGACGGCAAACGCCAGGGCGCTGGTAAAACATTTTTTCAAAACGGCAAGTTGGAAACAAGCGTCAACTTTGTCGACAATGAGATTGAAGGAAGTCTTCTCAAATATTATGAAACCGGCGAATTGGAACGGGAATCAAATTTTAAAGCTGGCCGTTTAGAAGGGCCGGCAAAAATTTATTACAAAACCGGCGTGCTTCAAAAACAGATGAACTATGCCAACGGCATGCTTAATGGCGGCGCCAGTGAATTTAACGAACAAGGACAATTGACAGCCCAGGAAGAATATAAAGATGGAAATGTGGTCAGCCGCAAAGAATATGATCAGACCATTGCGACTCCAACTCCGGCTCCTGAAAAGAAATAAACAAATGATTAAATGACCTGAGGCGCCCTTTAAAAGGGCGTCTCAGTCTTTTTAGATATGTATCAAATCATCCTCTATTATCAGTTCTCACCAATCGATCCCAACCAGCTGGAAATGTTTTGCCGGGTGCACCGCAACAAATGCCATCAATTAAAATTACTGGGAAGAGTTTTTATTGCCTCCGAAGGAATTAACGGAACGCTGTGCGGTACTGCTGAGAATATTAATGAGTATAAGAAATTTCTCTGTTCGATGAAAGGTTTTGAATCCACTGAATTTAAGCAGGAAAGTTCTGATGAAGCTGTCTTTGAGCGTTTGAGTGTGCGCGCCCGTCCGGAAATCGTCGCTTTGAAACCGGCTGCCGCAATTTTATCCAAAATCGGCGGAGAAGGTTATCTGGAGCCCCACCAATGGCGGGAGGCTATGGAAAGCCCTCGAAAAGATTATATTCTGCTCGATGTCCGCAACAATTATGAGAGCCGAATAGGAAAGTTTAAAGATGCAATCACGCCGGATGTTGAAAATTTCTATGATTTTCCTCAATGGCTTAAGGATGAAAACATAGCCAAAGACAAAAAAATATTGATGTATTGCACCGGCGGAATCCGCTGTGAAAAATTTTCCACATTTATGAAACAGGAAGGGTTTAAGGAAATCTACCAGCTTCACGGCGGCATCATCAATTACGCCCAGAAAGAAGGCGGTAAGCATTTTGAAGGCAAATGTTTTGTCTTTGATGACCGGATGGCTGTGCCTGTTAACCCTGAAGATAACGGCCCGATTTCTCGGTGTGCCATATCGGGTGTTCCCTGCGACACCTACATCAATTGCGCGAATATGCAATGCAATCATTTGTTTCTCTGTGACCGTGAGGCGGCCATAAAAATGGAAGGGTGCTGCAGCGAAGAATGCAAAAATTCTCCAGGCCGCAGGCCGCTGGATATTGAGCAGCTTTATAAGCCTTTTCGACGGTGGTATAAATATTTTGATCAAAAGCGGTAGATGGGAGATAGTTGATGGGTGATGGTAACCATTACCCATCCGCCATCACCCAAATTAAGGAGATCCATGAGCATTACATTAAAAACAGATTATCTTAAAAATTTTATCGATCCCAAAGAAGTCGCTGATTTGTCTTTTGCTGTTAAGAAGGCTCATGACGGTCTGCATAACAAAACCGGAAAAGGAAATGATTTTTTAGGATGGATTGATTTACCATCGCGCATCACCGACGGATTTATTCAAGAACTTAGTGTTCTGGCTAAAGAAGTTCAGGCGCAGTCGGACGTCTTGATTTCAATTGGGATCGGCGGGTCGTATCTCGGTATCCGTTCCACCATTGAATTTTTAGGTGGTGCCACAAAACTTCCGGTTTACTATGCCGGGCATAACATCAGTTCTGATTATTTACATAATCTTCTTGAGACGGTTAAGAATAAGCGCGTCACGGTGATTGTGATTTCAAAATCCGGCACAACAACAGAACCGGCCATTGCTTTTCGCGTCATTAAAAAAGCTTTGGAGTCGCGGTATAGCGCTGATGAACTCAAAAAAAGAATCATCTGCGTGACTGATGAGAAAAAAGGCGCGCTTCGCGCTATTGCCGATAAATCCGGTTATCGAAGTTTTATCATTCCGGATGATGTGGGCGGACGTTTTTCGGTGTTAACTCCCGTCGGGCTTGTGCCTTTGGCGCTGGCCGGCGTTGATGTGAAAAGCCTGGTTGAAGGCGCGCGCAAAGGCCAAAGCGAATACAGCGTCATGGATTTGGAAAAAAATACCGCCTACCGCTATGCCGCCTTGCGGTATCTCCTGTATAAAAAAGGGAAGAAGATTGAAGTCCTTTCTTCATTCTATCCGGAAATGTTTTTTGTGGCTGAATGGTTCAAACAGCTTTTTGGAGAAAGCGAAGGCAAAAACGGCAAAGGGATTTTTCCAGCGTCATTAATTTTTTCAACGGACCTTCACTCCATGGGCCAGCTCATGCAGGACGGAGAACGCACTATTTTTGAAACATTTGTCATGATTGATAAACCGCAGCACGATGTGACTGTTCCGTCTGATCCGCAGGATCTGGATGGTTTTAATTATGTCGCGGGTAAAGGTTTTGACTTCGTCAATAAAAAGGCCTATGAGGCGACCTCCGCCGCGCACTATGAAGGCGGCGTTCCTAATATGACACTGACGCTTTGTCAGGCGGATGCGTTTCATTTAGGCCAGCTGTATTATATGTTTGAAAAAGCAATTGGTATTCACGGCTATCTTTTGGATGTGAATCCTTTTGATCAGCCCGGGGTTGAGGCTTATAAGAAAAAGATGTTTGCGTTGTTAGGAAAGAAATAAAAGCAATGACAGCTGTTTTAAGTCTGTTGAAACCCGCATGCGAAAGTTTCTTAAGGTTACTTTTGTATGCGGGATTTTTTATGCCTGGTCGTTGCTGGGCATCAATATCAGCGGAATAACTTTATGACCACAATCATTCTTCTTACGATTTCAAATATTTTCATGACGATGGCCTGGTACGGGCATTTGAAATTTAAAAATTCTCCGCTTTGGATTGTCATATTAGTGAGCTGGCTGATTGCCTTTGTGGAATATTGTTTTCAGGTTCCCGCGAACCGCTGGGGACACGGGCAGTTCAGCGCTGCCCAGTTAAAAACAATCCAGGAGATCATTACGCTTGTTGTTTTCTCTGTTTTTTCCGTGGTTTATCTGAAAGAAGATTTAAAGTGGAATTATTTGGTCGGTTTCTTTTTTATCGTGCTTGCCGCTTTTTTTATTTTCAAAAAATGGTAACCGTTTGACATGAAATATTTTTTCTGTTAGAAAAGAACGCATGCAACGATTCATTTCTATTACACTCACCATTATTTTTCTGCTGTGGCTTCTGCCTTTAGGGATTTTTATCGCGCCTTCCAAAGAGAAATTGTTATGCGACGGCCAGCGCGCTGTTTG
>JAHFGF010000103.1 GCA_023247595.1 Candidatus Omnitrophota bacterium | reverse complement strand
ACGCGGATAAAGCCAAAACTGTTTTTGTTTTAAAACGCTCCATGGCCACCGGTTTTGCCGGCGTTGAAAACGAACTCTTCTATTTCGAAAACACCCGAATGATCTTTGGTGACGCCAAACAAACCGTCCAGGCCCTTGTTGCGGAATTCAAATCGGCTCATTAATAAATTATTTTTTAAAGAAATAATGTTTCATAAAATAAAAAACTCTCCGACCTAAAATCGGAGAGTTTTTTTATGAATCTTATGTTTTTATTTCAACATAGTTTTCAATTTCTTTTTAGCAGGAATCTTTGCAGAAGATTTTCTTTGGGAATCAATTAATGTTTTCGCATCGCGGTGTCTGGATTTTAAATCGACATATTTAACTGCGGTATGATAAAAATTCTTGTTATTTTCTGCAACACGCACAACCCGTCCATAACCGTTAAACAGATACAAAACGCCTGACATAACCACCTGCAGCTCAAGAATATCATCCACTTGATACGGCAAAGCGCTGGTAAAAAGCAAACCGCTGTAGCTCATGTCTTGTGTCGTTGCCAACTGCCAGATGTCTTCCCGTTTTTTATTACCTCGTTTATACAGGCGGTGGCGCACGGTCACAATCCGTTTAACTCGGACACTGTCGCGGCGTTCTTGAAAGTTTGTTTTGATCATTTTAGATTTCCCGATAAGGCATGGAAAAAGTTTCCGCGACTTCTTTGATGGTTAATTGTCCGTCGATGACATTCAAAGCACGTCTAAGTTCGTAAGATTCCTGAAGCGCGCGCTGATATCCCTTGTTGGCCAAAACCAGGATATAAGGGAATGTTGCGTTCGTCAAGGCATAAGTGCTTGTTCTGGCAACTGCTCCGGGCATATTCGTCACGCAATAATGAACAACACCGTCAACTAAATAGGTCGGATGTTCGTGCGTTGTCGGACGGCTGGTTTCAACCGAACCGCCTTGGTCGATTGCCACATCCACAATCACACTGCCCTTTTTCATTTTAGAAACGATGTCACTGCTGATTAAACACGGCGCTTTGGCACCGCGAATCAGAACGCTTGAAATTACCAAATCCGCTTTAAGAACAGCGTCCCGAATGGTGTGTGCGTTACTCATGATGGTGTGCACATTCGGCGGCATGACTTCTTCTAAATACCGCAAGCGGTTCAAATTCACATCAAGCACCGTCACATTGGCCCCCATTCCGGCGGCAATCAAACAGGCATTAGACCCAACAACACCGGCGCCGATAACAACAACCTCTGCTGGAGCAACACCGGGCACGCCGCCTAAAAGAATGCCTCGTCCCTGCATCGGTTCTTCTAAATATTTCGCCCCTTCCTGCGGCGCCATGCGGCCGGCGACTTCACTCATCGGCGTCAGGCAAGAAAGTTCGCCATCATGGGTCTGCAGAGTTTCATACGCAAACGCGATGACTTTATGTTTGATCAAATTTTCCGTCAACGTCCGGTTGGCTGCCAGATGTAGATATGTAAACAGGATCTGACCTTCCCTTAATAACTCACATTCATCTTCCAAAGGTTCCTTGATTTTGACAATCATTTCAGCCCGCTCAAAGACATCCTGGGCCCGACGGACAATCTTCGCGCCCGCTTTAATATATTGCTCGTCTTCAATTCCACTGCCGACACCCGCCATTGTTTCGATATACACCTGATGGCCGGCCTTAAGAAGCGTTTCAACACCGACGGGCAGAAGACCCACGCGGTATTCATTGTTCTTAATTTCTTTTGGGACTCCAATGATCACAGCGATTCTCCGTCGATTGATTGATCAATACGGATATCTTCCTGTTTATCATAAATAGCTAATGGAATGACAAAAAGCATACTTTTAATCCGGCAGATTGCCTTCTGCCCTTTGGTGCAGTAATACAGCATAGCTTCAACATATAACTTTGAAGAAGCTACTTCCTGATTCAAATCGATATGGGTATTGAACTCCTTGATTATACCTTCCGCTAAAATCTCACGCTTTTCGGTGTAAACCCTCAGGTAAGATTTCTGTTCACCCAATAGTTTTGCATCTTCCGTTATTTGAAAATTCAATTGAATCTGCCCAATTTCTTGTGAATATTCCCGATTGATATAGACTTTCTCACCGGTAAATTTGTCAGGATCGAGCGGGGTTTGCTTTTGCTCGTGTTCAAATTTAACTTCCTGCGAATCCACTTGCGGTTTTAGTTCAGGCAGCACGGTTTCAGTCATGACAGTTACGTCTATTGTTTGATTGATATTCTGGTCAAGGATAGTATTTCCCATCAGATTAGGACTCAAAACTTTTTCCGGCAATTCACTAGACGCGGCTGCAGCCGTTTCGGAAACAGCATTCGCTAATGAATTTTGTGAAGGCGGCTGAAACTGCACTATCGTTTTATTCATCATTCCTTCATAACGCGGCAGATTTTTAAGAATTAATTTATTAAACATATAAAACAAATCCTGCTCCCCTGTCTTTCGAAATAGCACCTTCCCATCCGGGGCGAACAAAACCGCGGACGGCCAGCAGTCCACATGAAAAGATTTAAGAGTTTGAAGCTGATGGTCAATAGCAACCGGATGATGAATACGGTACGTCATTAAAGCCTCGGCGACTTTACCGTTTAAATCATCGGTATTAAGGGCCTTGCCGGTATGAATGCCAATCACGACTAATTCCTGGGGAAATTTTTCCTGAAGTTCACGGCATTGGTCAATTACGGATTGAATATTTATTCCGCCGTAACTGAAGAAATACACAACAACAAATTTGCCTTTTAATTCCGCAATTTTTATGGGTTTCTCGGAATTCAACCAGACTAATCCGTCGGAGATTTCAAAATCATTTTTTTGACAAAAGGCTGATGGCTGCAGAAGCGCGCAAAATAAAAAAAGAAAACAGACTATGGAAGGAATCCGCTTATTCATAGAAAAAATTATGAGGGGCCGATCATTTTTTCAGGACGGACGATACGGTCAAAATCATTTTCGTTCAAAAGACCCAAAGCCACAGCGGATTGTTTTAACGTGATATTTTCTTTGTGGGCCTTTTTGGCAA
Organism: Candidatus Omnitrophota bacterium; assembly: GCA_023247595.1. The sequence continues at coordinate 2,783 of JAHFGF010000103.1, read as the reverse complement.
CTTTGGCGGCGTTGTCATAACCGATGTGCGTATTTAATGCGGTGACCAACATCAACGAATTATCCAGATGCTTTTTGATATTGTCTTGATTCGGTTCAATGCCGACCACACAATGGTCGCAAAAACTTTCACAGGCATCGGAAATAAGACGAATGGATCGAAGAACATTGTGAATAATAACCGGCTTAAAAACATTAAGCTCAAAATTCCCGCTGGCACCGGCGAAGGTGACAGCTGTATCGTTGCCAAAAACCTGAACGCAGACCATGGTCATGGCCTCGCTTTGGGTTGGATTGACCTTCCCCGGCATGATGGAACTTCCCGGTTCATTTTCCGGCAAATTTAATTCACCAATTCCGCAGCGCGGACCAGATCCCAGCCAACGGATATCATTGGCAATTTTCATTAATGAAACAGCCAATGTTTTTAAAACGCCGCTGAATTCAACCAAGGCATCATGCGCGGCTAAAGCTTCAAATTTATTGGGCGCGGAAACAAAAGGCTGCGCTGTCAATTCGGCAACCTTTTGGGCCACTCGTACGGCGAATTCAGGATGAGTATTGAGTCCCGTCCCTACCGCTGTTCCTCCTATCGCCAATTCCGAAAGACGCGGCAAGGCATTGCCAATGCGCGCAAGCGCGTTATCTAACTGCTGAACATATCCGGAAAATTCCTGGCCTAAGGTCAATGGGGTCGCATCCATCAAATGCGTCCGTCCGATTTTTATGATGCCGTTAAATTCATCTCGTTTAGCTTTTAAAGCATCTCTTAATTTAATGACCATCGGAATCAAATGCGCCTTGATCTGGCCAACGGTAGCAATGTGCATGGCCGTCGGAAAAGTGTCATTCGAAGATTGGGATTTGTTGACGTCATCATTCGGATGAATGGGTTTCTTGCTGCCAATAACTCCGCCTGCCAATTCAATGGCACGATTGGAAATGACTTCATTGACATTCATATTCGTCTGCGTGCCGCTTCCGGTCTGCCAAACAACAAGAGGAAAATGATTATCCAGTTTGCCGGATATCACTTCATCGGCGGCCTTCACGATTAAATCGGCTTTATCTTTAGGTAAAAGCCCCAAATCGGCATTGACCATGGCGCAGGCCTTTTTTAAAATTCCGAAAGCCTTTATAAATTCCAGCGGGAATCTCTCCCCACCGATTTTAAAATTCATCATCGAACGCGCTGTCTGCGCGCCGTAATATTTATCAGCCGGAACATCAATAGATCCCATGCTGTCAGATTCTGTGCGTAAGTTCATGCCATACCTTCTAGCTAATTATTCTGGTATTGAAATTGATTGAAATTAAGAAATTAGTAGAAATTGGCACTAAAACAATAATTTCATAATTTCTAAATTTCTATTAATTTCCATTAAATTTATTTATTTGTTTTGTCTTTTATTGGAATAACCCCCGCCATTTCCCCAATAACATTGATCAAATCTTTATCAGAAGGAATAATAATTTTAGCATTACCTTCTAATGCCGTCTCAACAGCCTGCAAACGTCGGAGCAATTGGGCATTTCCGACGAAATAAGTGTTTGCCGCTTCATTGACCAAACGGATGGCTTCAGCTTCGCCTTGGGCCGCTAAAATACGAGCCTGCTTGATCCCTTCAGCCTTTTTGATTTCTGCGCGTTTTTGTCCGTCGGCAACAGTTTCTGTAGCCGTTGCGAAATCAACAGCCGATATCTTTTCGTTCTCCGCTTTAACAACCTTGTTCATGGTTTCCTGTACGTCTTTAGGCGGATCAATTTCTTTAAGCTCGGTTCGAACAATTTCAAGCCCCCATTTGGACGTTTCGCGCTCAAGAATGGTGAGTAATTCTGTGTTGATTCGTCCACGTTCGCTGTTGGCTGACTTAAGAGACATCGTACCGATAATATTTCTTAATGTGGTTCTGGCCAAGTTGACAATCTGCCATTGATAATTCCCGACATTGTACTGACAACTTTTGACATTGGCTTCGTCAGGCCTGACCTTAAAATAAACCTGCGCGTCGACTTTGGCATTCAAATTATCGTTTGTGATGATTTCCTGCGGCTCAGCGTCAACCATTTGTTCCGTAACATTCACCTGATACATATTTTCGACTAAAGGAATAATCCAATTGAAACCAGGTTCGGCGAAACGGGCATATTTACCGAAACGCTCCACAAGTCCGCGATGCGTCGGACGGACAATGCGGATTCCCATAAAAAATATAAAAATTGCCGCAACGATGATTAAAGCAATAACACTCATGTGAGCCTCCAGAATTAATTATTAAGCAGATAATTTGTAACTAACCGCACACCGGCACCGGTTGCGCCGTGGTTATAATACATACGGCAGCCGTTCTCAACAAAGGCACTGCCGGCAATATCAAGGTGCGCCCAGTCTGTTCCTTCAGTAAATGAACGCAGGAATTCCGCTGCTGTGCAGGCACCGGCTCCGCGGATTGTGCTGGTATTTTTTAAATCAGCAATCTGGGATTTTATGTACTCTTTGATTTCAGGATACACCGGCAGGCGCCAAACTCGGTCATCCGTATCATTGGACGCGCGAACCAATTGACGGGCCAGGTCATCACTATTAGAGAAGAGTCCGCTGTAATCAAAACCAAGCGCCACCACACAAGCACCGGTTAAGGTGGCTAAATCGATAATCCGGGCGGGTTTGTAATTTTTGACCAGATAAGAAATCGCGTCAGCCAAAACCAAACGGCCTTCCGCGTCGGTATTTCCGATTTCAACCGATTTTCCGCCATAACCGGTGAAAACATCGCCGGGTTT
>JAHFGF010000102.1 GCA_023247595.1 Candidatus Omnitrophota bacterium | reverse complement strand
GCTTGTCCAGGCATGGCTTAAATGTTCAGCTGTTTTGCGCCGGACATTGTTCATGGGCTGGCGTTCAATGCTTCCCCATTTGCTGAAATCAGGAAGGGGAACAGAAGCGGCAGATGAAACATGACCGCCGCCTGAAGAGACAGATGTAAGTATGCGTTTGGCGTGCGTTTTTACGTCTTCAATAGAAATGCGTCCGCCGGGCCCGATGCCGGTAACGGTTGCGATATCAACGCCGATCTCTCTCGCAAAGCGTCTGACCGACGGTGCCGCGGCCACGTTCTTTGCCGGTTCAGCAACCGCAGTCTTCGCAGATGATGCGGTTGGTGTTGCTGCCGCGACTGTTTTGGTTTCAGATTTATCTGCGGTCGTTGGTTTCGACTCTGGTGTAGTGGAGGGTTTTAAACCCGCCACTGCGTTAACGCCTATAGAAGAAGCGCTGCCTTTAATCTTCAATGCCGGTTGACCGACTTTGACGACCTGTCCGGACTTGATCAAGATGTCTTCAATTGCTCCATCCATAGAAGAAGGAACTTCGAGCACGGCTTTGTCGGTTTCTAATTCAAGGATGCTCTGACCTTTTTTGATAAGGTCTCCTTTTTTAACCAATATTTTTGTGACCGTTCCTTGAGTAATGTTTTCGCCGAGGTCGGGTAAATTCATGTCAACGACAGCGCCGGTTGCCGCGGCTGTTGTTGCAGCTGGAGCAGATGTTGGTGCGGCGGTTTTGGCCGCAGGTGCTGCCGAAGAGGCAGGTGTTTTGACGGCTTGAGGAGCTGCAGCAACTGCTGCAGGGGATTGGCCGTCGAATACAAAAGCGGATTGGCCCACTTTAACGACTTGTCCGGATTTAATCAAAATTTCTTTAACGGTTCCATCGTCGGGAGAAGGGACTTCAAGGACAGCTTTGTCGGTCTCGAGTTCCAGAATATTCTGGCCCTTTTTAACGCTTTCACCGACTTTAATAAGAACTTTACTAACGGTTCCTTGAGTAATGTTTTCGCCAAGTTCGGGAAGTTTGATGTCCATGGTTGCGGATGTCCTTTTGAGAGGTGCCCGGTGCTCCAGTGCCCAGTATCCCAATGTCATTTCGGGACGAAGGGGCTCTGGGGACTGGGGAACCGAATGTTGAATTAGCTAATCATCGGATTTAATTTTTTCGGATTAATCTTTAAATCTTTTAAAGCAACATCCAGGATGTTGGATGATATCTGTTTATTTTTGCTTAATGAAACAAGGGTGGCCCAGACAATGTGACGGGCATCAACCTCAAAGAAATCGCGCAAGGCTTGACGGGATTCGCTTCGTCCAAACCCGTCGGTGCCAAGGGCGACAAACGGACCCGGAACCCACTGGCGGATTGAATCCGGCATCACCTTCATGTTATCGGACGCGGCGATAAAGACACCTTTTTCATTTTTTAAACATTGGGTCACGTAGGGTGTTTTCGGTGATGTGCTGGGGTTGAGTAAATTTTCCCGTTCCACATTCAGAGCTTCGCGACGTAATTCATTATAGCTTGTGACGCTCCAGACATCGGTGGCCACATTGTATTTTTCTTCGAGAATTTTTTGAGCTTCAATAACTTGGTTCATAATTGCCCCGCTTCCTAAAAGATGGGCGGTGGCGGCTGAGGCATTGAGCGTTGATTTTTGAAAACGATAAAGGCCTTTGAGAATGCCTTCCTTAACGCCTTCGGGCATGGGCGGCATGGCATAGTTTTCGTTGCCGATGGAAAGATAGTAAAAGATGCTTTCCTGTTTTTCATACATGCGGTAAATACCGTCGCGGATGATAACGGCAATTTCATAGGCGAACGCAGGATCATAGGTGACGCAATTCGGAACGCTGGAGAGAATCACGTGGCTGTGCCCGTCCTGATGCTGAAGGCCTTCGCCGTTAAGCGTTGTGCGTCCGGATGTTGCTCCGACGAGAAATCCTTTGCAGCGCAAGTCACCGGCTGCCCAAATTAAATCGCCAACGCGCTGAGGCCCGAACATGGAATAATACGTATAGAACGGAATCATGTTGAGGTTATGCGTGGCATAGGCTGTCCCGGCGGCGATAAATGAGGAAATGGCGCCGGCTTCATTAATGCCTTCTTCCAGGATTTGTCCGTCTTTGGCTTCTTTGTAATACATGAGGCTGTCGGCATCCACCGGTTCGTAAAGTTGACCGACGTGGGAATAGATACCGCATTGACGGAATAAACCTTCCATACCGAATGTTCGCGCTTCATCCGGGATGATTGGAACAATGGATTTGCCAATGGCTTCATCGCGCAATAATTTTGACAGCACGCGTACATAAGCCATGGTGGTGGATACGGCGCGGCCTTCGGTGCCTTTATAAAATTCTTCAAATAAAGATTCCGGCGGTGTTGTTAAAACATCGCTTTTTGTCCGACGGGTGGGGAGATAACCGCCTAATTTTTGGCGGCATTCATGCAGGTATTTCATTTCCGGGGAATCTTCAGCCGGTTTATAGAACGGCGCTTTGACAACTTCTTCATCGGAAAGCGGAATGTTAAAACGGGTGCGGAACTCTTTGAGTTCTTGTTCGTTAAGTTTTTTCTGCTGATGGGTAATGTTTTTACCTTCACCGGCTTCACCCAGACCATATCCTTTGATGGTCTTGGCTAAAATTACCGTCGGAGCGCCTTTGTAGTCCACAGCGGCTTTATAGGCGGCGTAGACTTTTTCCGGATCGTGCCCGCCACGGCGCAGCGATTGAATCTGATCATCCGTCAGATGCTTGACCATATCCATTAATTTAGGATTGCCGCCGAAGAAATGATTGCGGACATATTCTCCGGTTGAAACGGTATATTTTTGGTATTGACCATCGACAACTTCACCCATGCGGCGAGCCAAGAGACCTTCAGCGTCGTTTTCCAAAATAGGATCCCAATCCGCCCCCCAAACGACTTTAATCACATTCCAGCCGGCCCCGCGAAAGAGGCCTTCGAGTTCTTGGATGATTTTGCCGTTGCCGCGCACCGGTCCGTCGAGGCGTTGCAGGTTGCAGTTAATGACAAAAATGAGGTTGTCTAATTTTTCACGGGATGCCATGGTGAGCGCGCCCAATGATTCAGGTTCATCAGATTCGCCGTCACCCATGTAGACCCACACTTTATTGTCGGTGCGGGGTTTAAGTCCGCGGTCTTCAAGGTAGCGGTTAAAGCGCGCCTGATAAATTCCCATAATGGGGGCAAGCCCCATGGATACCGTCGGGAATTGCCAGAAGTCCGGCATGAGCCAAGGATGCGGATAGGAGGATAATCCGCTCGTAGGCTGTAGTTCTCGTCGGAAATTTTCCAATTGGTCCGTCGAGAGGCGGCCTTCTAAGAAAGCGCGTGAATAAATACCGGGTGAGGCGTGGCCCTGAAAATAAACTTGATCGCCGTGACCGTCATTGCCCGGAGCGCGGAAGAAATGATTGAATCCGATTTCATATAAGGTCGCGGAAGAAGCAAAGGTTGAAATGTGTCCGCCGACGCCGTCCCCTTTTTTCTCGGCGCGCACAACCATGGCCATGGCATTCCAGCGGATGATGCTTTTGATGCGTCGTTCAATCTCGCGGTTGCCTGGAAAAGATGCCTGTTTTTCTTTGGGGATGGTATTGATGTATGGAGTGTTGAGCGTAAAGGGAAGGGTGACACCGGATTCTTGGGCTTTGATCTGAAGTTGCTGCAGAAGATATTGAACCCGCTCGGGAGATCCGTGGTTTAGAACATAATCCAAGGAGCTTAACCATTCCTTGAGCTCAATATCATCCATGATCGAGGTGTGCTTTTTAACGTTGTCTTCGCTCATAAGCCTGAAATCCTTTTGTAGTCTGTTTCTTTGATTTCCAAACCGTTAAAGTGTTCAACTGGTATAGTTAAGTTAAATGTTATTCATTGATCCGGCTTCGCTTTTGTATTTTTGTCTTGCCCTTCGCCGGACAACAGTCTTCGTCGAGTGTTTGGCGAAGCCAGGCGAAGTCAACTCTTCGGCCACGCTCAGGGTTTGACGAAGACTGGTGCGGAAGGAGAGACTTGAACTCTCAAGGCTTGCGCCATACGCTTCTGAGACGTACGCGTATACCAATTCCGCCACTTCCGCTCTACTTCGCTCTACCGCTTTCGCGGTGGGCTTCGTAGGAGCTTGGTCCTACGAAGAAATCTTAGTGAGTTGCTTCGAAGCCAAACATGATAAATGTTTGGCGTAGAAGAACCACTTCCGCTCTACTTCGCCCAACCGCTTTCGCGGTGGGCTTCGTAGGAGCTGGTCCTACGAAGAAATTTTAGTGAGTTGCTTCGAAGCCAAACATGATAAATGTTTGGCGTAGAAGAACCACTTCCGCATGAGTTTCGTGTTCAATCGAGTTTATAGTTTCAGCTTTCTGTTTTTTCAAAACGGAAGTCAAAGCTGTTACTGTTTTATTAATTCCAGCAAGGAGTTATATCCTTATCAACGAAATAATCTTGCAGGAATTGCTCAAGTATATCGATAAGGGATGGATATGTCAATAATATTGAAAGAAGTTCCGTGGTCTTCTGTCGTGGAAACGCAATTGCAAGGCATTAGTCGTTGTTTAAACCGGCTCTTGTGCTATAATTCGCCTTATGTTAACGGTCTCCTATGCGACTACATTTCACGCCATGGCCCAGATTTTTCTTTTGGGGTTCCTTGGATACATGCTTATTCGCACAAAGTTTGTAGATGCCAAAGGTTTGGAAGTCCTTTCCGCTATTGTCATTGGAGTTACCTTGCCGGCTTTTAATTTCAGCCAAATTGTCACGCATTTTGAGCCTCGGAATTTTTCAAATTGGTGGCTTTTTCCGCTTTTGGGATTTGCCGTGGTTTTTGGCGGAATCGCCTTAGCCTCAGCGGTTCTGGTGTTCCGGCCTCGTCTTAAAGCCAGAAAAGAGTTTCGGGCTCTTATTGGTTTTCAGAATTCCGGTTATATGCCGCTGATGATTTTAAGCGCCTTTCCTCAGTCTCCGGAAGTGGTGGGATTGAGCATTTATATTATTTTGTCTTTGATTGGTTTTGATATCCTGTTGTGGAGTTTAGGTGTCTGGTTGATGACAGGTTCACAGGGCAATAAGTTTGATTTTCGGAAATTAATTAATCCTCCAATGCTGGCTACTCTAATAGCGGTGTTTCTGATGTTTACAGGTTTGGGACAGAAGATTCCTGAACTTATTCTTTCTCCAGTTAAAATGCTCGGTAATTGTCTTTTGCCTTTGGTCATGCTTGTTTTAGGCGGGAATTTTGCTTTGACCAATTTAAAAAATGTGCAGATTTCCGACGCGGCCGCGGTGCTTTTAACCAAATTGTTTGTTTATCCGGCGATCATGATCCTTTTTGTCAAAGCCTTGGGAGTGCCGTATTTGATCGGATTCTTTTTGGTTTTGGAGGCTGCCGTGCCGTGCGCGAATTCGCTTTCTGTCATCGGCCGTTATTACCGCACAGACAATCAAGATTTGATTAATCAAAGTTTGTTCTTAACAAATGTGTTGTGCATCGTTACGATTCCGCTTTTTTTAATGATCTACGCGAAGTTACTTTAGGATGGTACGCATGATCACATGGCGCCGGTGCGCTTATGTGTGCGAGTTTTTGTGTTCACGAATATTTTATGAAACTTATTGCTTCAAATAAAAAAGCCTATCAAAACTATAATCTCCTCGATAAGTGGGAATGTGGCATCGCTTTGACCGGCGGAGAGGTTAAATCAATCCGGGCCGGAGAGGTCAATTTTAAAGACGCCTACGCGTGGGTTAAGGAAGAGGAAATGTTTCTTTCAAATCTTCACATCAGCCCGTACGCGCAATCGGGTTATATGCAGCCGGAACCGGAC
>JAHFGF010000101.1 GCA_023247595.1 Candidatus Omnitrophota bacterium | reverse complement strand
GTTCGTACCGGCTTTCAGGTTAATTTCAAAAAGATTAAACCGAAATATGACACAAAGTTTGAACGCAAATGGCTTGAGGCCGGACAAACGGATTTTTACGCGTTTGCGTTTTCGAAAACCAATCATTTAAAGCATCAGAATTCTCAGGAGACGATTTTGAAAGTTTATTTTTTTGATGAGTTTGATCCCAAATCGTTTCACTTTGAAGACCAAAAGGGAACGCCTTCGGTTATCTTCAAAGAATTCTTTTTTGATGAAAAACGCCGTCAGGGAATGGTTCATTTGCTGGTGGCCGAAGATTATCTTCAGCAGCATTTGTGGGCAAAAATTGTGAAGACCGCGCACAAAGGCTGGTGTTTAGCCGCCGCCGACGGTACGCTTTTGATTCCAACTTCAGGGATTGCCAAAGCCATGGAAACGCTTTTTAGTTTTGTGAAGAAAACATGAAATGCTTTGCAGTCAAATGAAACACCGATGACCCTATCCATGACAGGTTTATTATTCAGGCTCAAATTTTTTGTCCTATTGATCGCTTTTGTTTTTTATGCAGTCCTGCCGGTTGAAGCCGCGAAGAAGACTTCACGGAAATTTTATGTAACAGCGCGCGGCGCTGTTTTGATGGACAGCGCTAACGGCAAGATTCTTTTTTCGAAAAGCGCCCAGAAAAAAATATTGCCGGCCAGCACAACCAAAGTCATGACAGCGCTTTTAGTTCTAGAAAAACTCTCGTTGGACAGTTATGTGACCGTCAGTAATCGGGCAACGGGAATGCAGCCTTCCAAATTAAATGTCAGGCCGGGGGAACAATACCGCGTCAGGGATCTTTTATACGGAGTGCTATTAAATTCCGCCAACGATGCCAGTGTGGTTTTAGCCGAAGCGGTTGCGGGAAGCGAATGGCAGTTTGTTCAGATGATGAACCAAAGAGCCCGACGGTTGGGGGCAAACAATACGAAATTTGCCAACTCCAACGGTTTGCCTTCTAAGACATCCCAGTATTCAACGGCCTATGACATGTCTTTGATTTTTCGGGAAGCCATGAAGAAGGATTTTTTTAAGGATACCATCAAGCTTAAATACAAATCGATTTATTCCCGGGAGGGCCGCCGGATTAATTTGAGATCGCACAACAAAATTTTGTTTAAAGGTTGGAAACAGGGGATTTACGGCAAGACGGGTTATACCCGCGCGGCGCGATCCTGCTTCGTCGGATATGTTCAAAAAGGGACGCGGACAATGATTGTTGCTGTTTTCGGCTGCGCCAAACGTTGGGAAGATATTTATCGGATCGTTGAACGATATGGTGGTGTGGATCTTTAGAAATTCTTTGATAATCCAGCAGTTTTCTAGTAAGATTGGTTTTGTCTTTTTAACCGTTTGAAAAAAGGAGATAAAAAATGAATCGAGGGCTTGGAATTGTTTTAGCTATTCTGGTGGGAATTGCCGCCGGGATGTGTTTTTTATTGAGTATCAACAGCGTCGTACATCAGAGCATGCTGCCTTTAGGCACTGATCTAAGATCCATCAATACAGATTTAACCAGCATCAAAAATAATCTTGCCGCCGGCGGAGGCAGCCAGGTTTTAGACCGATTAGCCGCTATTGAACGCAGATTAATGTCCATGGAAGAAAAGATGCAAGCCGCCCCTGCTCCTCTTCCAGAAGCCGCAAAACCGCAAATGCCTCCTTCCGAAGATTTTAACAAAGTATATAATATCGAAGTCGGCAATTCTCATGTTAAGGGCAAGAAAGACGCGCCTGTTACCATCGTCGCCTTCACAGATATTCAGTGTCCGTTCTGTTCACGCTTTCATACGCCTTTCCAAGAAGCTTTAAAAGCTTACCCTAATAAAGTAAATTTTATGATTAAAAATTATCCATTGCCCTTTCATCCGTCGGCAAGACCAGCTGCCAAGGTTGCTTTAGCGGCAGGGGAACAAGGCAAGTATTTTGAAATGATTGATATCCTCCTTGCTAATCAGGATAAGTTGACCGATGACGGTTATAAGGAATTAGCCAAAAAAGTCGGCGTTAACGTTGATAAACTTTTCAAAGATCTCAAAAATAACGATGCGGCTTATGAAGCCATTATCAATAAAGACGCGGAAGTTGTCAGCTCATCAGACGTCCGCGGTACACCGACGTTTTTTATCAACGGTAAAAAGACAATGGCCCGTGATGTGGAAGGTATAAAAGCCGCTATTGACAAAGCTTTAGCCGAAAAAGGGGTCAAATAAATTTGTTGCCTTAAAAAAGGTTTTATAGTATCATTGTGCCTTCAATTTAAAGCTAAAAAGGCACGCTGGACGGCGGTGCCGTTCAAGGCCGTCATTTAATGATTAACTGACGAGCCTCGTCATTTCCTTCCTTAAAAGGGAGATGCGGAAAAATGACGGGAGGAAACATCCTATGGGTGGTCGTGTAGGTGGATTAACAAGTAAGTATTATATTGAAACGCGCGGAGTCAAAGTCAGCGGCGGACAGGTTGTTAAGTCCGGCACTGTTTTAACCCGTCAAGGGCATAAATGGAAGCCAGGTCTTAACGTCGTGGGCTTAGCCCATTTGACCGCGGGTTGTGAAGGCGAAGTCTATTTTACCCGCAAGAAAAATCGATACAACCGAGTTATTACGTGTATTAACATCAAACCTTCTTCAAAATAAATGTCAATTAAGGACTGTATTTTTCCGGTCCTCAACGGCAGGTTTTAGTCTATGTGCGGTATTATTGGATATGTTGGTTCTAAAGAAGCTACGCCTATTTTGCTTGAAGGCTTAAAGAAACTCGAATATCGAGGATATGATTCAAGCGGAGTAGGTGTCTGTTCGGCCAAAGACGGTAAGATTGTCATTCGTAAAGCCCAAGGCAAAATTCGTCATTTGGAAGAGCTTATTCATTCACACGCCGTGCCGCATTCAACGATTGGCATTTCGCACACCCGCTGGGCCACGCATGGCGCGCCCAGTCATCGTAACTCACACCCGCATTGTGATATTAAACAAACTCTCGCCGTTGTTCACAACGGAATTATTGAAAATTATCAGGAAATCAGGCAGGAACTTCAGAACAAAGGGATCAAGTTTGCCTCCGAAACCGATACCGAAGTTATTGCCCATTTAGTCGCGGAATATTTTAAGGGCGATTTGGTCAAGGCTGTCCAAAAAGCCATTGGCCGTGTCCGTGGAGCGTTTGCCATCGGAGTCATTTCCAGCGCGACACCGGATGTGTTAGTCGCGGCCCGCGTTGGGTCTCCTTTGATTATCGGCATCGGCAAAGGAGAAAATTTTATCGCCTCCGATGTTCCCGCCATTTTGGATAAAACCAAACGCGTGATTTATCTCAAAGACGGAGAAATGGCCGCCTTAACCGCGAATGACGTGAAAATTTGGAAATTCGACGGCAAACCTGTAACGCCAAAGATAGACACGGTCACCTTCACCGTGGGTTCCGCGCAAAAAGAAGGTTATCCGCATTTCATGCTCAAAGAGATCCATGAGCAGCCGCATGTTCTCACTCAAATGATTAAGGCCCGGATTAAAAACGATCATGTTGTTCTCGACGGCATTGGATTAAGCGACAATCAATTAAAATCGATTAAGAACATTTACATCGTTGCCTGCGGTACCGCTTATCATGCCGGTATGGTGGGTAAATATCTGATTGAAAAAATTTCCGGAATTCCGGTGAGCGTTGACGCGGCCAGTGAATTCCGATACCGCGAACCTATTTTGCAAAAAAACACGCTGATTTTATCCGTCAGCCAATCGGGTGAAACCGCTGATACTTTGGCAGCTGTGCGCGACGCCCGCGCCAGAGGGGCCAAGGCCATCACGATTTGCAACGCGGTCGGTTCATCATTAGTGCGTGAGTCCGACGGGGTATTGTATACCCATGCCGGACCGGAAATCGGCGTTGCTTCAACCAAAGCCTACACCGCTCAAATTGGCATGTTGTATTTGTTCGCCTTAAAGTTGGGAGAACTGCACAAGAAATTATCCGACGCCCAACGCCATAAAATCATTAAAGAACTGCGGCGCGTTCCGGCGCTTTATAAATCAATTTTACAAAATAAAGATCATGTGGCCCAGATTGCCAAGAAAAAATACCGCTTCGGCTGTTTCCTTTTCTTGGGACGCAATGTGAATTATCCTTCCGCCCTGGAAGGCGCGCTGAAACTCAAAGAAATTTCCTATATTCCCGCCGAAGGTTATGCCGCCGGAGAAATGAAACATGGGCCCATTGCTTTGATTGATGAATATCGCGCGGTTGTTTGTATCGCTCCTCAGTCGGAAGTTTATGAAAAAATGATCTCCAATATCCAGGAAATCCGCGCCCGTAAGGGGAAGATTACCGCCATTGCTACCGAAGGCGATCTGGATATTAAAAAACATGCCGACTTTGTCATCTATATCCCCAAAACCAATCACTTGTTATCCCCGCTTTTAGTGGCCATACCTTTACAGCTAATCGCTTACTATATCGCCGTTCACTTAGGCTGCGATGTCGACCAGCCGAGGAATCTCGCTAAATCAGTGACGGTTGAATAAGTGGACAGAAATTCGTTGAAATTACGAAATTTGGAAATTGGTTGGTGTTCGGTATTTTTTTCGATTGTGCAGTAGTTTCAATTTCTTAATTTCCTGATTTCTCAATTTCAATATGCTCTACATCGTCTCCACCCCCATCGGCAATCTCAAAGACATCACCTTTCGCGCGGTTGAAACATTGAATAATGTTTCTTTGATCGCGGCTGAAGATACCCGCCACACTAGAATTTTGCTTGATCATTACGGCATTAAAACTCCGACGACCAGTTATTACGACCAGAATGAAAAGGTCAAAAGCCAATACATCCTGTCATTGTTGAAAGAAGGGAAAGACATCGCGCTTGTGAGCGATGCCGGAACGCCGGGAATCAGCGATCCGGGTTTTGTGTTGATCCGCCTCGCGCGGGAAAATAATATTCCTGTTTCCGTCGTGCCAGGGGCTTGCGCCGCGATTGCCGCGTTAAGCGCGTCCGGCCTACCGAGCCATGCTTTTATGTTTGAAGGTTTTTTGCCTGTTAAATCCGGAGCGCGCCGCAAAAAGCTGGAGTCTTTTAAAGACGAAGATAGGACCGTGGTATTTTATGAGTCGCCGCACCGCGTTTTAAAAACGCTTAAGGACATCGTCGAGGTTTTGGATAATCCCGTCATCGTCTGCGCCCGGGAATTAACCAAAAAATTTGAAGAAGTCAAAAAAGCCCCTGCCCAAGATCTGCTTGAACATTTCACAACCCACCCGCCCAAAGGCGAGTTCGTCATTTTAATTAATTAAGGGGACACAATACTTAATTCTCTGTTTTTGGCTGAGATCAAAGAGTCCTGAATTAGGTATTGTGTCCCCTTATTTTAGGGGAGGTCAGATGCAATTGGCGGGATTGTACTCCGCCGCGCATGCGGACGTAAAACTGGCACAATCGCCGCTTCCCGTCACACAGCTGGCTAAAGAGGCATAACACACAGAAGTTTGATCGCAACTGCAGGTTCCTGAGCAAGACCCCCAAACAGTCTGCACGTCTTGGCAGTAACATGCAGGCACCGGCGCGCAAGAACCATCCGCCACACAGCGCGTGGTTCCCGAGCCATTGCAATTGCCTCCGCAGGCGCCACCACTGCAGCTGTTTGCCTGGCCCATTTGGCCGGAGCATCCTTGAGTATCGCAACCGGTGTTGGACCAGCTATCGGTACATACATCAGGTATGCATTGACCACCGCCTTGACCGCCGCCATTACAAGTAGTTCCGCCGGGACAATTGCCGCAGCTGGTTCCGCAAACAGGATCAGGGCCGCAGGATCTGCCGCTGCAATCGGGGCAGCAGTTGTTGGTGCACGATGTGCTGCAGGTGGCCGGGCAAGAACCGCGTGACCCGCCGGTGTCGCATGTTTCTCCGCCGCCGTTGACGAT
>JAHFGF010000005.1 GCA_023247595.1 Candidatus Omnitrophota bacterium | reverse complement strand
ACTTCTGCCTGTCCGACGTCTCAACAAAAAATAAACAGCCGACCCGCGTAATAATTTTTACACCTTTGTCAGCATCCCCCATCGTGTTGTTTTGGGGCTCCACGAACAAAACACCATAATAACCGCCGCTTCTCGTCTGCGATGGCACATCAATCACATACGATATATTTGCCTTACCGAACGCAGGCAACAGCAATTCACGTGGAGAAAATTTAACCCAATCAACCAATGACGATTTAAGCGTTCCGGCCGGAGCAAATTTCTTAGCGCCGTCAAACGGAGACTGGTAAGAAAAATCCTCCCAATAAATCCTAGCCCTAATAGGCTTGCCGGAAGTATTGCTGATAGTTATGCTGTCATTGATTTGTTCCCCGGGATGAACTAGCAATTCTACTTTTCCCTGTTCAACAAATACCTGAGCAAAGGCGGGACAACACAGCATGAACCCAATCAAAAATGTGAATAATTTAATTTTCATAATTAAAGAGGCGGGCCCGAAAGCCCGCCCCTTTCATCAAACAGATTAAGGAACAGTTGCCGTAACAACCAACGTCCCGTTATAAGCACCTGGTTTATCCGCATTACTAAACGGAATACCACCCGTCGGAGTTGAAGCATCTCCGGTGATGATTCCAGTATAAACCCTTAAAAAACCGCCTGTGGCCTCGGCAGAAGTAATATTCTCTCCCGTAAGGTCTTTAAGCAATTTTTTAGGACCATGCGCTGTTAGCGGAACTTCCGTCGCGCCTTCCACTCTCACAAAGGTTGCTGACGAATGCCATCCTAAACCTTTACCAGGCGTATTCGGATTTAAACCTTCCGTATACGTCACATTAACATTAGGTGAACCCGCTCCGCCGACCGAGCCGATATCAATGGCAAAAAAATGGTCAGGCAGATAGATTTGATTTGTAGCTTGAAACGTTAACGGATCAAAACTCAGATTAGTTCCCGACACAGCTGTAAACGCATTGGTCGCGGCATTAACCCTAGATGCCGTTATCGACGCGCCTGTTGCCGCCGGAATACTAGCCGACACCAAAAAACTGGTTGTCTCGGCATTGATCATGCTTGAGCTTAAACACATACCCGCCCAAACCACAACTGACAGAATTAATTTTATTTTTTTCATTCTCCCCCCTTTGTTGATACGAATTAATAATACCGACCTACATTTCGCCCAGCGAAAAGACAATTGGAGCTCCGTAATCACCAGCAGTGATTTCAGGATAAGAACTCAAGCGGTAGATCACTTTGAATTCCGCTGAATTACCTTTTTTGTCCGAATAAAAAATAGGTTTCTCACCCGTGCCTACCGGCGCAAAATCAGACCAGGCAATCCTGCCGTTGGACGACGCGTTTAATTCCGCTTTAAAAACAAAATATTTTTCTTTGATTAGATCTCCTTTGGGTGTAACCAGGCCCGACGCCGCATTTTGCATAACGATATACGACTTTCCCAAATTGGACCTGACTTTTACCTTCACTTCTTTAACCTGTGGCGGATCTGTTGGTAAAACTTTGTTAAATCTCACACCTTGTGGTGGCAATTCAACTTCAATATTAAACATCGGTTTAATTGTGATTTCTAGTGACAGAGGAAACTCCTGCGTTCCGGCAGATGACTCAATAGAAATCACCATTCGCCCACGGTAAACTCCAGCTGTCAGCTGATCAAGAACGGCTTCGTTTAATTGCGCCTGGACAACCCATTGATCTGTTGACTCTCGAGATTTATAAATCAATTGCCTTTGAAGACCCAATCCTTGCGGCGTATTAATTATATTTCTTAAACCCTCTCCCGTTATAAAAAATTTAACCGCATCCGTTGGTAACGTCTGACCTTCTTCATTTTGAGGACTGACTTGAAGTTCCTGATAAACCCGAACGTCTGAATCGGAATTACCTGAAAAATCAATCTTCACACCATCTTCACGAGTCAATGCGCTTGATGAATCGAGCTGCAGCTGATCGGTTTTTCTTAAACCTTGCGCAGAACACTTCCAGGACGAAACCGCATCCAACGTCATGTTCAATATGGCCTGATCTTGAAAACCAGCCCCAAGCGACCGTGCTGTATATTGAATGCGTCCGATATAATTGCCCGGAACTGAAATAAACTTGGCGTTAACCACATACGATAAAGTCACCGTATCGCCCTGACCATCCGGACTTGATGTATAGACCAGCTGTTCAGAAGCGCCCAACGTTTCTTTGGCTTGGGCATACAAAGTTCCCGATGCATTCGACCCGCTGACAGTGTAGGTTTCCAAGACCTGTTGATTTAAGTAATTACCCTGCTGGTTAACCGGAGCATCTAAAAGACGCTGGTAAACCTGGTACTGCTTGCCGTCATCCGTGTTAATGCGCATGCGCACGGCTTTAGTATTTTCCAAAGAACCATCCACCTTACCAAACTGAAGCGTACTCCCACCATCCACCGCTGAGACAGAAAGATGAACCGCTGCATCAACTTGGGCTGGTAGAAAAACTGCAAGACATACATATAAAATGCATTTTAATGCAACATTCATCATCAGCATGATACAACGATTTAAAAAGATGTCAATTTTCATTCTTTGACCGCTCAGTCGAAAGCAACGACCGTTTTAGACAGAAATCGAAAGCAAACACTCCCCATCACCGTTCCCAAAAAAGCCAATAAGACTGAAGTAAAATCGCCATATTGGCCAACACCAATTATTTTGACCGCTTCCAATAGGAAGGCCAGCAATAAACCGGCCGATGCCACAATAATAATACTCCAGAGCCTGGACAACGATGGCTTTACCACACGCAGATAAAACGTCATCAGCAATCCAAACGGGATAAAAGCGCCCACATCTTTTAAGAGCCAGAAGCACATTTCCAGTTTGCGCAACATAATCTGGTTATGAAACGGAATCCAATTGGTTTGATAAAGCATCTTTTGCTCAACGGCCTTAAGGCTCAATTCAAATCGATACGGCGATAACGCCGCAATGCATAAAAGAAAAATATATAAAAGGATCATCAAACGTAAAAACTTATTGCGGTGTTTTTCATTTTCAAACGTGGAATATCCTTCCAAATCCTGGAGCATAAACCAAACCCGGGCAATGACCCAGCCCATAACCCCGGCGATAGCAGCTAAAAAAAACATTGCCACATCCGTTGTCCGAGTAACCATAAAAATCTGCCCGGTTTCGGAAATCAAGACAACGATGAGACAAACAACAATCGGTTGAACCACATTTAATTTTTTTCTAAACGCGTTAAGAACAGCCGTGAGCACACCCAACGGCAGCAATCCCCAAAAAAGCCCGAAGACAACTTCAGCATCGTGCTTCCAATGAAGAATATGATAGAACGGGTCAAGAATGATCCGGCACTGCCCGTATCGGTCGGGATGGCATTTATTGAGAATTTGTTCCAAATTAAACGTCACATCAAAAGGCAGCCAAGAACTAATTAAATACACCGCCACATATAAAAATCTTACGGAGGCAATCGTATTGATTTTCGTGCTCGTCTGATTATCAGGATTAATACCTAAAACAGCGGAAGGCCGAAGCCCAAGGAAACGAATGGCCGCGACTCCCAATTCAAATCCGAAAATAAATCCAATCGCGTTGGTCGCTAAATCAACCGGGTCGGCATAGCGTCCGATAAAATATTGCGACGCTTCCATCAAAGCGCTTAACGCAAATCCGCCAACCAGCCAAAAAGAAAAAAAACGCGGCTTTCCAAAAGAAACTGTAAGCGATAAAAATAAACCCAACGGAATATAGAAAAGCACATTGGTGGATAAATCGCCCAAATCATGATACGCGTAAACATAATCTAAAGAAGACGCTGTAAAAAGCTGGGCAAAGACATCCGCTTTAACTTTATGTTTCGTGCTCGTAGTCGAAAGGCTTGTAAATGTGATGAACCCGACGAACAGAATGGTTAAGAAAAGAAAAATGCGTTGAGCAAGTCTATCGCCATGATTAAGGATTTTAAAACCATTGCTGAACTGACGCATCATAGATAGGAACACTTAGGAAGGTTTGGCAAAATCAATCATCACGCGCAGCGGATCTTCTCAGCGATTTTGGCTAGTTCATCCTGAGGCATAGCTTTTGCTTTGGCAAAATTTAAATCACCAATCGATGTTATGGGAACTAAATGAACGTGGGCATGCGGCACTTCCAGGCCAGCCACCATGATTCCGACGCGCTGGCATTCCATCACAGCCTTAATTTTAACCGCCACTTTCTTGGCAAATGTTACAAGCCCGCCCAACGTTTGCTCATCAAGATCAAAGATATAATCAACTTCCTTTTTAGGAATCACAAGTGTGTGCCCTGGATTAATGGGACGAATATCCAGAAACGCGAAATAATGTTCGTCTTCCATAATTTTATGGCAGGGAATTTCTCCCCGGATAATCTTTGTAAACAGAGTGGGCATGCAAATCTCCTGTTAAGTTCTGATCGCCAGCAATAATGCTTCATTATTTTCCGAAATCATCACGACCCGGCTGATAATACCCTCTTTTTCAACACTGCCGTAAATAAGCGTTAGGTCTATTCCCGCTTGGGCAATTTTGGTCGTGACCCCCTGCAACGCGCCGGGTTTATTGTCGAGCGTCACCAAAACAACTTTTTCTTCTCGGACATCGTATTTCTTCTGTTTCAAAAGCCGTTTGGCTTCGGAATTGTTCTCTGTGACAAAATAAAGATGGCCGACATTATCAACGGCGCTGGCGCTGATGGCAATCAGATTGATTTTAGACGCGGAAATCACATTGGAAATCTCAGCCAAGGTTCCAACTTTGTTATTCACTCGAATCATCAAATGACTGTCTAAAAAGGCATTGATCATAAGAACTCCTATGTTAAACCATCGCGTACATGATTTTATTTCTTAATCCAGGCGCCGTATTCATCCTGAATGGAATCTCCACTGGCAGCCTTGTCGCGTTGCACCTGAGCAAACACTTTTTCAACAGTTGATAAAGAGTCCGACGGTAAACTGTTCTGTTCCACAATTGTGCTGTAGATCAATTTGCGGTCGGCGTTTTCCGCATCCACAACATCCTTGTTTGTATCACCGCCGCCTAAAACTTCCACATACCCGCGGTTATTTTCACCAACTTTGCCCTGCGATTTCAATGCGGATAACTGCTCAAACCGGCCGCGGCGGGCGTCTAACGAAGACTTCACAGCCGGAGTCATTTCTTTAATGTCATAAGTAGCGGCCAGCCCCAATGAAACACTTGCCGTCAACACACTTGCGGCCAACAGAAAATTTAGCAATACATTATTCTTTTTCATTTTATTTCCCCTCCTGAGATTTATGCGTTGCTGGAGTCGGACCACCGCTGACATAATCTTCAATGCCGCTGGCGGTCTTTTCCAATCCTTTAATATCGAGCGTAATGTGCGCGTTAATTGTTATCGGACGGTTAGGATCTCCGACCGCCTTAACCGTACATCCCTGCAAGGCAGTCAAACAAAAAACTCCGAACAAAACACTAAAACGTTTCCCAATTTTCATGATTCCTCCCATTTCAGCCACTCAAAACAAATTATTTTTTAGTTACCGGTATTAACTGACAAGCCCCCTCAACACACGCAGGCTTCGATTTGCCTAGTTGAATTTTCGTAATTGCATTACAGTCAAGCTTAGGAATTATGCTTTTATAATACCTCTTTGCGTCCACAATAAATTTCTTATTGACTGATATCTGCGCATAACAAGATCCTGTAATAGCCGCGCATTGAGTATTCTGTGTGCACTTCAGCCATTTCATATCAAAATTTTTAATTTTTTCATCCGGATAAGCATTAAATGAAAATGACAATCCGAATAATAGAACCCCCAAAATTGCAAACTTTTTACTCATCTTGTCCCCCATTTAATTTCTGATACCTTTTAATCAACCCAAAAATATTCCCATCAAAGAGGACATCCACCGGAAGATTCAAATTTAAATTCAACTTTTTGACGCCCAAATGAACCGTTCCGGATAATTTCTGGCTATCAATACTTTTAAATTCAACATCCGCTGATTCAACAGGGACTTTTAAATCTTTCTTAATCATCTGCTGCAGGACTTGAGTTTCTTCGGTTCGCGGTATGTACGGCAAAATAAATTTTAACAAAGAAGCTCTCAGACGTCCATCCTTGATAACTTTAACCTTTAATTCGATGCCATCAATGCGTTTGGAATCGCCTGAAACAGAAACATCACCGTTAATCACACCTTCAAGCTGTTTGGAAATGACATCATCAGCTTCTTTTAAAGCGCCCAAATCCACACCGGAAAAATCAAAACTCGCCTGATACCAGGCCTGCTTGGCTAATGTCAGCTTTAACTGTCCGTTGAGCTGACCTTTGTAAAAATCCGCGCGTATATTTTTAACGAGCAGTTCACCTCTCCTTCCATCCAGCTGAGCCGATACTCGAGTAAATTTATATTTATACGCCTCAATTTCAGGACTTGCTATTGTTGCCTGCCAACGGCTCAATGTCCACATATTAAAGTTTAATGTGGCTTGTGTTTCGGGTAAATTAGCTCGAATTTCATCTGTTTCAAAAGTGAAATCATTGGCATACAACGGAATCTCAGAGGCAAAACACAACAATCGATGCACCGAATGCACTTGAAGCTGTTTTATTTTAAGCGTCGTTGGACCGCTTTTTGCTTTGAGCCGCACGGAAACATCTTGTAAATCCAATTGACCCGGCAATGAAAATTTCTGATGCCCAATTGAAAACTGTTCCACAACAGAATCTTTAAGATTTTTGTGAAGAACAAACGCAACGACGCGTTGCGTGAGATATGAACTATATAAAATGCCGAATAAAGCTATAAAACATATAACGCAAAAAAATACCAGCGCAAGTAAGACGCGTTTAAACATAACCATACCTGCTGCTTTTATAATTTTTCAATAACTGCCTGTGTAAATTCATCCGTCGTGCCGGTTCCGCCTAAGTCCCTGGTCACACGGTCACCGGAAGCGATCACATCCCGTACGGCCTGACGCAGACGGTTAGCCCGCGGAGTCATGCGCAGATAATCCAGCATCATGGCCGCAGCCAACAAAAGCGCGGTCGGATTAGCAATATTTTTTCCCGCAATATCCGGCGCACTGCCGTGGACCGCTTCAAACATAGCCGCGTCCTCGCCGATATTAGCGCCCGGCGCCATGCCCAAACCGCCGACTAATCCGGCGCATAAATCAGAAATGATATCTCCGAATAAATTCGTCGTCACAATCACGTCGAACTGATGCGGATTCATAACCAACTGCATGCAGCAATTATCCACGATCATTTCAGTGCATTGGATGTCTTGAAATTCCTTGGCAACCTCACGCGCTGTTTTTAAAAACAAGCCGGACGTCGATTTTAAAATATTCGCCTTATGGACAACTGTAACTTTCTTGCGGCCGTTTTTACGAGCCATATCAAAAGCAAACCTGACAATGCGTTCAGAACCCGTATGCGTCACAACGCTCACCGCCTCAGCGTGTTCACCGCCCTCAGTTAAAGTTTGTCCCTGGCCGGAATACATCCCTTCGGTATTTTCTCTGACGGTTACGATGTCAATATTTTCATACCGCGCTTTGGTTCCGGGAAAGGAAAGAGCTGGACGGAGATTAGCGTAAAGATTAAACGTCTTACGAAGGGTTACGTTCATTGAGGTAAAACCTTCCCCAATGGGCGTTGTGATGGGACCTTTTATAGCCAACGCGTTTTTCTTAATGAGAAATAACGTTTCCTGAGGGAGAAGCTCTCCTCTTTTTTCAAAGGCTGTCTGGCCGGCATCGGCATAATCATATTCAAAACCGCACTGCAGCTGATCCAAAATTTTAATGGTTGAAGCCATGATCGACGGACCAATTCCGTCTCCAGGAATAACTGTTATTCGTTTCTTATCCATTAATCTCCATTCCAACCGGACAATGATCCGATCCCATTACGGTTTTTAAAATCCACGCTTTATTTAATTTCGGACGCAATTTTTGCGACACGCAAAAATAGTCGATCCGCCAGCCGATGTCCTTGGCGCGGCAATTACTCATGGGGCTCCACCACGTGTAATGACCGCCATTCTTTTCAAATTCACGAAACGTATCAATAAAACCCGCCTTAACAATGTTATCGAATCCTTCCCGTTCCTGCGGCGTAAAACCATGACTATTCACGTTGGCTTTCGGATACGTCAAGTCAATCTCCTGATGCGCCACATTTAAATCCCCGCAAAAAACAACGGGTTTCTTTTTTTCAAGTTTTTTCAAATGACTTAAAAAATCAATGTCCCATTCCTTATGACGATACGGAAGCCTTTCTAACTCACGCTTAGAATTCGGCACATAGACATTCACAAGAAAGAAATCTTTATATTCACAGGTGATCACCCTGCCTTCTGCGTCGTGTTTTTCAATTCCCAAACCATTTGTGACTTGCAAAGGCTTGACCTTGCTAAATACGGCTGTTCCCGAATATCCTGGTTTTTGCGCGTGGTTCCAATACTGTTCATATCCGCTTAAACCAGTATCAATGGCAGCGCACGGGGCTTTTGTTTCCTGCAGACAAAGAATATCCGGCTTCTCTTGGTTCACAAAATCCGCAAACCCTTTTTTAATAGCCGCCCGAAGGCCGTTGACGTTCCATGAAATTAATTTCATTTTAAAATCCATTTCTTAATTCACAACAGCGTCCGCTTCAATTTCAATAAGCATTTCGGGCGAAATTAATTTACTCACTTCAACCATCGCGGTTGCGGGACGGATTTCGCTAAAAAATTCTCCGTGCGCCTTGCCGATGGATTCCCATTGGGAAATATCTGTGCAGTAAATGCGCGTGCGGACAACATCTTTAAGTCCTGCTCCCACCTGTTTTAAAGCGGCCTCAATATTTTTTATGGCCTGCTTCGTCTGCGCGTAGGCATCGCCAGTGACTTTTCCGTCGGGTCCGCTACCGGTTGTTCCTGACACAAAAATCTGCTGGCCGGTTTTAACCAAACGCGAATATCCAATAATCGGTTCCCACTTAGAACCGGTAGATAGATTTTTCCTCTGCATAAAGCCCCCTTGATTAGATTGACCGAACCATTGAAATCTCGGCTGTTTGATTCCTTCAATAACAACTTCCTCGCAAAACATAACCTTAGGCCTTACCCACAAAGAACCTTCTCCAAATTCAGTTTTATATAAAGCCCGGTAAACGACCAACTCTTCAAGTGTTTCACTATGCCTTGAAACATCCACCACCTCATACATACTTCCCTTATAATGCCGATACAAACCCGGCGCTACATCCCTCATGACTGCACCCTTACTTTAAAAACCAGTTTAAAGACTTCCCCGTCATCTTTTTCAACTAAACAAGATGGACGGTGCGCCTCGCCAGGGAAAAATACAACAAAGGCATTACGCTCCACAATTAAACTGGAAATATTATGCTCCGCACGATAAAACTGATAATCCTTTTCTGGCTGATACTCTGTCAAAGGCTGCAATTCATTGACGGGGGCCGTCTGCATCAGTTCACGGCCTTCTAACACCACTTGAATATCCGCGTAAATCCGATGGGTTTCAAATTTATTTTCAGAAACAGACTTAGGCGTGTAACGCATGACGCGAACAAATAAATCGCGGCCTTTTAATTCTATTTCAGATTCTTTGATGAGAAGCAAATCTTTTCTGTTAAGAAAGGCACGGACATCTTCCACATAGGAAATGGCATAACGATGAAGGTGCTCCAACCTGTCATAAATCACGACTAACCGCCTGCTCGATTAACTAATTGAGTGAATGGCATAGAGGTTTCTGTTTCTGCTTTTTAAAAACCGTAAGACAACAATACCCAGAAAAAAACCGATTACGGTCAACCCCATGCGGATATTCCTATTATAAATATCAGACTTTTCCCAATCCGCCGGGTCCCAGACAAGCCTGCCATTGGTAAAGACATATCCACGCTCAAGTCCGTTTTTATCTTTGCTCACACGGGCCAGACCGCCTTTAAACGATCGGGCCAATTCAAAACGGGGACCAATAAAAAATTTTCCGGTTTTGTCGATATAACCCCATTTGCTATTTACAAATTTATGTTTGGCCGGCACTTCAACCGCGGCAAAACCCTCAGAAAAATCTGTAATCTCTCCCAACAGGCCGCCGTTAATGGCAATTTTTCCGGTTTTGTCGATATAATTTCCATCGGCGATAGCCAGCCCGTCAGAAAAATTATTAGCCATCGACCATCGCGGCTCAAGAGCCATTTGTCCAGTTCTATTAAGATATCCCCAACGGGATTTAACCTTGACCGGAGCAAATCCTTCAGCAAAAGACTTCACATCGTCAAATTGCGGACGAATAATAAAAATCCCGGAACGGTCGACAAATCCCCACAATCCCTTTTCTTTGGCAGCAGCCAATCCATCTGAAAAATCTTTAACTTCTTCAAAACGCTGGCTGTTTAACCACTCACCGTTGTCTTTTATAAAACCCCAAACGCCCGCCGACATAACAGCGGCAGCGCCTTCGGAAAAATTATTAACGCGCGCGTAAATGGCAGGAACAACCAATTTGCCTTGAGGGTCGATAAATCCATATTTTAGCTGGCCGGCGCGTTCACTGGAATGCACCAGAATATACGCGCGGTTTTCTTTAAACTCACTGGCCCAAAGATAACTCGGCGTAATAAACCACTTACCTTTTGAATCAATATAACCCCATTTTTTGTTATACATGGCCGGCGACAATCCATCTTTAAAATAATTTTCCGCTTGATCAAAACGCGGCGGAATGACGAGGCGGCACCGGCCATTGACATAACCAACTTTTTCCCCCTGCATGATGGCATAACGTCCGGAAAAACCAATATGCTTTTCCCAGAATTCATTGCCCTTCGGCGTTAAAATGTCAATGAAGCTAAGAATCACATAAGTAAACATTATTGTGATGACAATCCGTTCCCGAAAGAGCACGCTAACATCTCTCCTAAATCAGCATCATCGCCAAAAAATTAATAATATCTTGGTTGGTAACAATCCCCACCAAATTTTTTAAATCATCAACGACAGGAATACAACCAATGCGCCGGTTAGCCATAAAATGAACCGCAACGGCTAAACTTTCATTTTGATTCACTGTTAAAGGATCTTTCTTCATGACATTTTTCAAATAAAACTGATCTAGCGTTTCCTTGAGATAAAAACTGTCGCCATCCATGAGCATGTCCGGCACTGCTGTGATTTCCCCTTCAACAAATCGACGGGGAGCTTGAGTTTTATAAACATACATATGACTTAACAGACCAACGACTTTATTATTCACATCAACCACCGGCAAGTGAGTCAAAGTCTGATCCGTAAACAGACGAACCGCATGGCTTAGGTTGGCATCTTCTCGAATAGAAAAAACACGGGTCGTCATAATTTTGCTGACTTTCATATCCCGCATCATTTCCTGAATTAATCGTTTGCCTTGATTATCCACTTACAATTCCTCCAATTTAAATACTGGCTTCAATAGTCCACTCACGTGTTTGACCGGATTGAATCGACCAGTCCGGTTCTTTTTGAAAAACAATACCTTCTAATGAAATTTCGAGACGTCCGGCCTCGGCAGCGGATTTTTGACTGCTTATGATTTGCATTTTGTTGACACCCTGAACAAAATACACATCAAAAGTCCGTCCACGCGCTGAAACACTTACCTCACGACCCACTAACGCATCATTGAGATATATATCAACGGTTTGCGTTTGATCCGAACTGTTTTGAAATGTTAATCGGGAAGCCAATCCTCTAACCACAGCATCCGAAACTGGAGTTGGTTTTGATTTTGGAAAACTATTACCCCGCGGAACTAATTCGCCTGGCGCTTGCTGAAACTTTGAAGAAAACATCCGATCTTTTCGGCTTTCAACAATTTCCTCATTACTGATTCGATTTTGGTTGGGATTACCCAAAGCAATGGCGCGGTTATCAATCTTCGTTTGCCCTTGCGAGTCCATAACAATATCTCGGTTGGTCCGGCGCAAGCTTTTGTCTTTCTCACTGATGGAAAACTTGGGAACTTCAACAACTGCTTGAGGGGATAAATCGCGTTTCAACGCATTGACGGATTGATTAATCGTAGCGGTTGGATTATCGCCGCCGAAATATTCCGGACGGCTTACTTGGATTTGTTCAAGCTGCATATATAAACCGCGGACTCGAAACAAATAATCAAGCTTGGGAAGATTGCCACGCATATAATTTAAAGCTTCTGGATTATTATTGAGGGCCTTCCAGGAAGATTGTATTTCCTTGGCGTCATTACCGCGCGCAGCCAGAATATAATCGTTGATTAATTGTTTCGCATGTTCTGTAACATCCTCGGCGGAAAAACCTGACGGCACAGTAAAACAGACCAGACAAAAGACAATTAAAAAAAATCGATTCATGTTAATCATAAGCCCTCAAGATTTATAAAAATCATGGTTGATTTTATATCTAAGTCCTGACGGAAACAAGATAAAAATCGACAAACAAAAAGCCCTGCTGAACATATCAGCAGGGCTTTCGTTAATCCATATTTTAAATATTATTGCTTATTCAAGGAGTAAACCTTTAAATCTGAATCATTCTTAAAGAAATACAATTTACCTTCAAGTTCATCCACCGTATAATCCGGATTCTTTGAATTCAAAATAATCTGATTATCGGTTTCTCCGTTATTCAAATTAATTGCAGTCAAACCAATCCCTTTTTTTCCATCTTCTTCGACATTTGTAAGTACATAAGCATGTCCCTGTGTGGATTGACTGGCTTCATAGCGTCTGGCCACAACCTTGTCCAAATCCCCCCAAACCTTTTCAATACCTTTAGTGGCACCAGACTGGCTGTAGGAACCTGAGGCGTAACCAACCTGGTAACTCAGCGTTGAAAATGCCGTCAGAGCCGTCATCGCGATAAATTCAAAATTGGAAGCCCCTGGAGCGGCAAAATACAACGACCACTTAACTTCTTTTGTGTTGGGATCAAATCCAATTAAATGCTGACGTCCACGGACGACCAAAGCTCCGTCATTCTGAGTCGTGACCGCAACCGGGATATCCATGCGATCTTTGCGATTTGCCAGTTTGACCCCAGCTTTAAGCATACCGCCAATACCACCGGTCAAAGCTTTGACACCCGCTGCCGCAACTTCGGTTCCGCCGATGGAACGGGTGAATTCCAATTTCTGCTTGAACGCCTCTTTAACAACGCCGGTACTTTTAGCATCAATGCCTTTTAGATAATCACCATCGGCAAACATAACCGTATTGGCGTCCGGCAATAAAACAAGATTAGTAATTCCATTTTTGGCGCCTTTGTATTCCCATAATTCTTTGCCTGTGGATTTATCATAGGCCATGACACCCAACGGCGCATCAAGGGTAAACTTTTTAGAACCCTGATCAAAGAAATTACCCCCCAGACGCGCCAACACCATATCTTGCGCAACAATAATCTGCGCAATCAAACCAGAACGGACCTTTTCGGTTTGCCATTTGATCGTTCCATTGGCTTTGTCAATCGCGTAAACAACTCCGCCGCCGGTTGCGTAAACTGTATCGCCTTCAAAGTACAACGGCGCATACGCTTTCTTTAAACTTTTATGCGCCGGTTTAAACTTAACCTCCCATTTAAGCGAACCGGTATTCAAATCAACAGCACTGACACCGGTAAAAGGAATAAACATAATATCCCCTTCAACTACGGGATCCTGATGACCGCTTAAATCCATCTTGGCATAAAATGTTGTAGCGTTATCCGCCAAATGAAGAGCAATCTCGCCTGTCTTCGCAAATTTATTAGTCCAGAGTTCTTTGCCGGATTCGGCATCATAGGCCTTCATTTGAATACCTGTTCCATCCTCCTCGGTGTATCCCGAATAAAACAAGACAAACATTTTCTTGGAAGGCACCGGATAAATTCCGATAGGATAACCCATCATCTTTTCCGTCTGCCAAATGTTCTCACCTATAACCAGATTGACGCCGTACAATTGCGTTTTGGAGCCAGCCAACCCGGCATAATCACTCACCACCAAAATAGGCCATCCCGTAATTTCACGAACATTAAACGGCGCTGTTCGCGTTAAATCATCACGATGCCACATTTCTTTTCCGGTATCTGGATTATAACTGGTAATTGAAGTTGTTGAACCGACCAGAAGCGTGCCGGCAAAAGTCAGTTGATTCCACGCCATTTTCTCGGGCAGCTTGGCTTCCCAAAGAAGGTTTTCAGAAGCAATAGCGTTGACCGCACACATACAAACCAAAACAATTGTTTGTAAAATCTTTTTCATAAGACGAATGCCCTTTCTTTGAAAATAATCAATAATTATCGGTAAATGGGAATTTGCTCTTCGTACAAAATTTCACGGCGTTTATGAATCGTGTCATTGTCCAAATATTCATCCAAAGTTGTGCTCATTTGATCAATATAACCGTTGGGTGTGATTTCAATGATGCGGTTGGCCACCGTCTGAACAAACTGATGGTCATGGGATGAAAAAATAACCGTTCCTTTAAAATCCTCTAATCCATCATTAAGCGCCATGATCGATTCGAGATCCAAGTGGTTGGTGGGTTCATCCAAAACCAAAACATTCGCTCCAACCAACATCATGCGCGAAAGCATACAGCGGACTTTTTCCCCACCGGATAATACGCGTGCGGACTTAAGCGATTCTTCGCCGGAAAAAAGCATTCTTCCTAAAAATCCTCGCACAAAATTCTCATCTTTATTTTCAGAATATTGCCTGAGCCAATCGATTAAATTCAAATCCGTTTCAAAATATTTCTTATTATCTTTGGGGAAATACGCGCGCGAGGTAGAAAAACCCCACTTGAATGTTCCCGCATCCTGCGGCAGTTCTCCCATTAAGATTTGAAACAGAGTTGTTTTGGCTTTATCAAAACGTCCAATCAACGCAATCCTGTCCCCTTTGCCGGCATGCAGACGAAAATCTTTAAACAACAGCTGCCCGTCGATTGTTTTAGAAAGATCCGACACGTCAAGGATGTCATTACCAGCTTCACGTTCAAATTTAAAACCCACATAAGGATATTTACGGGACGACGGTTTAATAGCCTCAACGTTAAGATTGGCCAGGATTTTTTTACGGGAAGTCGCTTGTTTGGATTTGGAGGCGTTCGCGCTGAAACGGGCGATAAAATCTTCAAGCTCTTTGCGTTTCTCTTCTACTTTCTTATTCTGTTCCGACCGCTGTCTTGAAGCCAGCTGGCTTGCCTCAACCCAGAAGGAATAATTACCGGCATAAATTTGGATTTTACCAAAATCTACGTCGGCTACGTGGGTGCAGACTTTATCGAGAAAATGGCGGTCGTGCGAAACAACGATGGCGGTATTTTTAAACTCAATTAAAAATTCTTCCAGCCACATGATGGTTTCAACGTCGAGCTGGTTGGTCGGCTCATCCAGAAGCAAAATATGAGGATCCCCAAAAAGCGCCTGCGCTAAAAGCACACGGACCTTTTGACCGCCTTCCAACTGGCTCATCTTCATGCGGTGCAAATCTTCCTTGATGCCCAAATCGCTCAACAGTTTTGCCGCCTGAACTTCGGAGTCCCAACCGTTCATTTCGCCAAAACGGGCTTCCAGTTCAGAGGCCCGCAAACCATCAGCCTCAGAAAAATCAGGCTTGGCATATAACGCGTCTTTCTCCGTCATGACTTCAAACAATTCTTTGTGACCAATAATGACAGTTGTTAAAACTTCAAAATCATCAAACGCGAATTGATCCTGCTTTAATACCGAAATCCGCTGGCCGGGAGTGATCACAACCTGCCCTGAAGTCGTATCAATTTCTCCGGAAAGAATTTTTAAAAACGTGGATTTACCTGACCCATTAGCCCCAATGATGCCGTAACAATGCCCCGGCTGAAAAGAGATTGTGACATTTTCGAAAAGAACGCGCTTGCCGAATTGAAGAGACACATTACTAGCTGAAATCATAAAAACCTTCTTCCTAACAATTACTCACAATTAAAGTCTATGGAATATAGACGGGTGAAGTGATGACAACAAACTTATTGTCGATTTTTCTAACAACATACTCAAAATTGGTTTTACCTAATTTTTGATTATCCAAATCCTGAAAATTTGGTTTCTCAAAAACATCTCGATGCCCCTGCGACCATCCGGGTTTCTCAAATTGAACAATAAACTTGAATTCAAAATCAGAAACTTTTTGTTCACTAAGAAAATACTTAATCTTTAAACACTGCCAGCTTATCTCACAACCTCTTTTAAGTAATCCTTGATAGTCCTCTGGATTTACGTCTGGATTCCAATCCTGTAATCCTTGATATCCACTGCCATGATATGCCATTGCCAAGTGATATTGTTGTCGACTCAACAGATCAAAATAGACGCTCAATGCTTCACGAGCGCGGTCAATATTTTTGATCTGCATCGGCTTTTTGATCAAAGTCCAAGCAAGAAAAATCAGAAAAACACTACTGAGTAAAACCACAATTAATTTTCTGGAATTCATTCCTACCTGATTCGCTTTTGGAAATCCCTTCGCGGAAATCATACATAACCTACTCCTTATTTTTTATTCCATTTGAAAATTCCAAAACAATCATCAACAAACATCGAGCGAAGAAACATAAGCGTGCCAAGATCTAAAATCCATACAAAAACAATAATCCATTTCGGATGATTTCCCAAATAACCCAAATCGTCAATAAAATCGGCCCCACAAACGGCACTAAAACCGCTGAACATCTTTTCTTTTTTATAAACCATTGAAATATTGTAATAGGGTACGTCAGCCAGCTTAATAAAGGAAAAATTAAACCTACCGCAAGTAAACTGTTTTTCATTTTAGAATTTTCGTCCTATTCAATTTCACAAGAATATCTGGCGGAGAGGGAGAGATTCGAACTCTCGGTGAGCCTTACGACCCACAACGGTTTTCGAGACCGCCACATTCAACCACTCTGCCACCTCTCCATATTTTTAAAAAAAATTAAATGGTTATGAAAACAGAAACGAGCCATTATATGGACGGTATTTGTCTTAGTCAAGCCCTCTCATTCAATCACTCGAGAGAAAATATCTTCACGGCTAACAGGTATAAAATCTGAAAAAAGCATCACTTTTGCCGCGTCATTAATGCCCAAAATTTTGGCAATGGTCAACAAAGACATCCCCCGTTCAAACAACTCTTTAATAAAATTTTGACGCAAATGACTTATCGAAACTTCGGACATCCCAGTCAAACGGCAAGTCTGAATGAAGTGACGGATAATTTCTGATTGATTGATAGGATCATCGTCCAGCCCTTTAAAAACACGGGCTTTGTGGTCAATGACAGCGTTAAAATTAACCTGGAGAACACCCCTTGCTTGTGTATGCAAAGGAACCTCTCTCCATTTGATAAATAAAACATTGCGGTTAAAATCAACCTGCTGCCAAGTCAGATCAATGGCCTCAGTTAATCGAAGCCCAGCGTAACGCATTAAAACCAGGACATCCTTATACGGCCTCTTTACATTCGATAAAAACACAGCCATTTGCGTATCCGTCCATTGAAAACCCCTGAGACGCTTCATGTCTAAAAGCCGGACATGCAATGTTGGATTATCATTGATAAATCCCAACTTGATCCCATATTCGAACATCTCGCGTAAAAGCAGTAGCGTCAGATTGATAATTGCTGGATTAAATTCATTCTTTGTGGATTTCCGAATTTTTATACCAAATGCTTTATAGTTTTCAATAACCCGCGGCGTAACGCGCGATAAATGATTTAATTCCGGACATTGACTGCTGATAAATTCTTTAAAATATTCCATAGCCGAAAGTAAACGGCGCACGGTGGCCGGATGATATAAACTCTTTGCATATTTTAGATATTCTTGAAGAAAAACATCCAGATCAACATCTCTGGCGATTGTTTGCAATTCTCCGTTAGCGATTTTCTCCTCTATGGACGCTAAAAGTTCCTGCGCCTTAGCCAGATCATTCCCCGCCTTTTGCTGATAGATTAAACCGCGGGCGGTAAATTCAATGTAATATTCGTCTTTGATTTTGTGAATTTGTCCCATAAAAATTTTAAATCCTATAAATGAATAACCCCGCAGGATTATTTTTTCCTGCGGGGCATTCGACCATAAATTAACTCATAAGACTAGACTAGTTTCTTTTTGCGAAGAAAACCAAATCCGAGCAATCCGCTGCCGATTAAAAACATGGACGCGGGTTCCGGAGCTACAGCCTGGTTTGCGGTCGTCAAATCGATATTATCGACATGGACCTTGCTTAAACGCAAATCATCCCCGTCATAAAGATCAAAATACAATCCATTATTATTGGTGCCTGCAAACCCAGAGACATTAGTTTTCACGCGGTAAAAACCACTGGATAACGCCTCTACCTCAATACCTGGATCAGCCGTATATCCCGATGAAGTGAGGTTAAAAAAATTAGGAAGACCTGTTCCAAAATTTCCAAACGAAACTGACAATGTGTCGAGATCAGAATCAAGAGATTCCAAGGCAATGAAATTGGGGGATGTTTTAAGCGCAAAAATCGGGGGATTGTCTGTCTTGTCTTCCCCGACATCAAAAAACTTCACATCAAAAAACAAATCCTGAACATCAACGGGCAATGTTCCCAAATCAGCCGCCAAAGTTGCTGTTGTAACGCCATCAGAAGTAAAGCCAGTGGTGATTTGTCCAACATGATTCCCCGTGCCATCATCCACATTCTTGACCAAAGCCGATGAAGGAACAGGCGCAAAATCTTCTTCTGAATGGTAACCAGTCAAATCCCCTGTTTCAAAATCTCCGTTTGGAATAAGCGCGTACGCCGGTGTGAAACTCAACATGAGACCTAATGCTGCCAGAAGAACTGTTTTTCGCATAAAGACACCTTTCTTATTTTTTATAGAATGAATTATTCCGAAGATTATTAAACCTTTTTTATTATGTAAATATCCAAAACTGAGTACGTCACCACAAATTAAAACATTAAAAAACTAAAAGCCCTGGAAAAATCTTTGTGGGAATTTTTTAGCACTCAAATATTTTTAAGACGCATCTCAGAGAACCACAGTTCACAACAATCATTTGTACTTCGAGGTTTTTACTAGCGCAACATGGGTTTACAAAAAATTTCTGAAGAAATCTCTGTCTTGCCTTTTGGCATTGTAACTTTATGAATAAACTTGTCAATAAAATATTCCCGATAAAATCAAAACAATCGGAAAAATCGGAACATCCGGAATTTTCCGACGGAAAATTAAAAAGCTTATTCAAACAATCCAAACACAAAAACGCCTCAAACAATAAAAAACACACCAAAGATTAAAAAAATTTAATTTTCAGGAATTGTTCCGTTAAAAAAACAAAGAAAAAGATTAAATGAATTATACGATTTCAACAGTAAACCGATTTAATTTCCCTTTGATTTTGAATTTAGATGCGACACATAATCATTGTAATTACTTTCATCTAAAGAACTCTGCCCTTTCCCCAAACGAACACTAATTGTTTCCAGATATGCTTTTCGAAGCGCATGAATCAACGAAACATCAACAGCCCGAAAACAAATGAACCCAACGACAAGAAAAACAATCCAACTTCTATTGATGAATAATTGCTGCTCGAGACAATCGCTTTTTATCTGTACAGCTGGTTGCGCACAAAACGACCAATATTTTTTAAAAACAATAAAAAAAACTAATGCCATAAGGCCCATAACAGCACAATAAACTAATTCTCCCCCAGGAGGCACAAAGCGCAATTCTACATGGTTGGGACCGGCCGGAAGATAAATTCCTTTAAAACCAAGATTAGCCTTATAAATTTTCTCAGAACGACCATTAATCCATAATTTCCAATTTTGACTAAAAGCATCGTTGTAAACTAAAAATTTTGGCTTTGAAAAATTCACATTAAATATTATTTCATTAACTGTAAAATTATTAACATGAAACGAATCCGTCTCCTCTTTAATTCGCATCGGTTTACTCAAAACAACCGGTTTAAAAATTTCCAGCTTCGCATCCACATTTGAAACCAAAGCTAAATTCCTATCATTCTTTAAAATATCTTCAAATAATGCTAACAGCTTTGCCCCAGAATCAACGGACTGCACCGAATCATATAAGATAAATTTATATTCAATGTAGCGGTTAAACAAATCCTGACTCATACGTTGAGAAAGAAAATAAGGATCTCCAATAACGCTGTCTGGACTTCGCACCAACCTCCCACTTGTATCTTTTAATCGCATTAAATGCAAAAACAAATCATAACCGCTGTCCGAACGCCAGAAAAGGGCACTGTTTTCCATATTCTGTTTGGGGCGAGTAAATTTAAATTTACACTCCGCACGCTGTCCATCGACAATCGTTTGAACCGATGAAGCATGACGGGCATATGAACGCAGAACTACAATAGGCTCAATTACGGTCAAACATAAAATAATGCCTAATAAGATCCATCGCGATCGCATCCACCCCAAAATAAATGTAGACCAAACTATTCCGCTTAATAGAAC
This sequence comes from Candidatus Omnitrophota bacterium, assembly GCA_023247595.1. The sequence goes on along the minus strand of JAHFGF010000005.1, from coordinate 970 downwards.
AGTCAAATAAGAAGCACTTAAAACATTTTCTTGAAAATTCAAAAAGGCGATAAATCCGCCATGCCCTATTAAAACAAAAACCAAACATGCCAACTTCCTTTTCGACCAGGTTTCACCCATATCCATAAAAGCTTTAAGTTGAAAAACACACAATAAGATAATTAAAGGGATCAAAAAAGCCGTAAAAAAGAAAAAATTACGAAAATATTTAAACCAAAACACATGTTTAAAAAGCCACGGATGAAGCGGCGTGGCACCGCCTAAGGCCGTCAAAAAAAGGACAACTGTTATTAAAGTCAAAGCCAATCTTCTACGGTCATACGCCGCTGCCAAAGATATAACAAGAAAAAGAAAAGCGACCAAAGGAATATAAAACATATCATCCGAGTAATAACTGAATTTATCCAAATGAGAAAATAAACGTCCGCCCTTAATACGTTCCCCCAGCGTACCGTAATAACCGACCTCGGCAAACGCCAATTGGGAACGAAGATGTAGGCAATCCTCTAAACTTTCCTCTTGTCCGCACGGATGACGGGCCGGAGATATATGTTCCCCTTGAGCATCAATAAATTTATATAAAACCAAAGGAAGCGCTGAAGTTACCAACATCACAAACGAAAAAATACAAACTGGCCAATACTTTTTAGTAAAAGACATCAATCGCACCGTAAATAAAGGCACCCAAGAATAATAGATAACGGCCAAGACGGATATAACAATCATAAACAAGGTAAAAAAATAAAACGGCATATAGGAAACGTTCATTATCATAAGCATGAACACCATGCCCCAAAAACTTCGCAATGAAAACCGTCTTATAAATTCTAAAAAGAAAACAAAAAACCACACTACTACATTGTCAAGTTAGTTGTTAATACGCTAAGTATTTCATGGTACTATCTTCCAAAAGGGAGGATAGCCAATGAGCCTAAAACAATTTCGAGTTCAACTCAATGAACAAGAACGC
>JAHFGF010000100.1 GCA_023247595.1 Candidatus Omnitrophota bacterium | reverse complement strand
TTAAAAGATCGGTGGGTTGGGGCGATAAACAGCTGTTGGAAAAATTTGTCGGCTGTGAACATGCCCCTAAGGTTTTGGATATTTACCGAAAGCACCATAAACAGTCTTTGAAAACAGGGGCCAAGTTTCTTCCGGGTGCTAAAAAATTACTGGATGATTTAAGTCAAGAAGGGTATATTCTAGCCATCGCCAGCAACCGGCCGACGCGGTTTTCCAAGATCATCCTTGATGTTTTAAAGATCGACGCGCATTTTGATTATGTGCTGTGCGCCGATAAAACCGAAAGGCCTAAACCGTATCCGGACATGCTTCAGATGATTCTTAAAAAGTATAAACTCACGACAGACGAGGCGCTTTTTGTCGGTGATATGACAATAGATGTCCAGACGGGGAACAGCGCGGGCGTCAGGACAGCAGCTGTTTTGACAGGATCGAGCACTTCTCAGGAAATCAGCGCGCTTAAGCCTTATGCGATGATACCGAGATTGACACATTTAAAAAAAATCATTAAACAGATTGAATCTTAGAGAAAGGAAATTCCCATGAGTAAGAAAAAAAGACGCGGCAAATTAAACTGGCGTTCCAAAAAAGCCAATCACGGCTCAAAACCCAGCCGCGGTTAATCATCGTAAATATTTGTTCGTGAAAACAATACTGCCTTTAGGCAAATTCGTCGAGAAATCTCAGAGTGTGTCATTCGTTGAAATGCCGGCACATAGTCACCGATCTGAATCCCGGGTTTAACTGTTTCTTTCGATGCAGGGGGCTGACGTATGCATGATTTGTTTTTCTTTGTGCCATTAAGCGCGCTGTCGGCGTTAGGATTTGCCCTATATCTCGCCTTTAATGTTCTTAATGAGCCGGAAGGAACACCGAAGATGCGGGCCATTGCCGAAGCGGTCCGGGTCGGCGCCCAGGCTTATTTAAAGCAGCAATACCTGGGAGTATCGTTGTTTTTCCTCTTTGTTTTTGTAGTCCTCCTAATCCTTTCTTTCCTTAAATATATCGTTATCTTTGTGCCGTTTGCTTTTTTAACCGGAGGGATGTTTTCAGCCCTCGCCGGTTATTGCGGAATGAACATGGCCACCCAAGCCTCGTCGAGAACCGCTTATGCCTGCCGCAGAAGCCTTAACGGTGGTTTGAAAATCGCATTCTCCTCCGGCGCTGTGATGGGGCTGGTGGTTGTTGGTTTGGGGTTGCTTGATTTAAGTGTGTGGTATTTTTCGCTGGACTGGTATTATTCTAATCATCCTGCTCCGTCGGGAATGGATCAAATGACCGCGGTGACCAACACCATGCTCTGTTTTGGGATGGGGGCGAGTTTTCAGGCATTGTTCGCGCGCGTCGGAGGCGGAATTTTTACTAAGGCAGCGGATGTGGGCGCTGATCTTGTCGGAAAGGTTGAGGCCGGAATCCCGGAAGATGACGAGCGCAATCCTGCTGTCATCGCCGATAATGTCGGAGATAACGTGGGTGATGTGGCGGGCATGGGCGCGGATCTTTATGAGTCCTATGTCGGTGCGATTGTGGCCACGACCGCGCTTGGAGTAACCGCCGGATTGGGCGTCAACGGTATGATCCTTCCCATGGTTCTGGCAGCAGTCGGTATTATTGCCTCCATCATCGGAACATTTTTTGTGCGCACGGCTGAGAAAGCCAGCCAAGCGGAATTACTAATGGCCTTGCGCAAAGGTGTTTTTACAGCGACGGGACTTATGGCTCTGGCTTGTTTTTGGGTTGTTCCGTATATTCTTGGTGAAGGTTCCATGGGAATTGTCTGGTCGGTGATTATGGGATTGGTTTCCGGTGTGCTCATCGGGCTGAGCACGGAATATTACACGTCTTCCAGTTATAAACCAACACGGCAGATTGCGGAGGCTTCGCTCACAGGGCCGGCTACAATTATCATCAGCGGAATTTCCGTCGGAATGATGTCAACCGCGATCCCGATATTAATTGTGGGCGCGACCATCATTTCCAGTTTTCTTTTGTCCGGCGGTTTAAACGGATTGGAACAAGGACTTTACGGAATCGGGATCGCGGCTGTTGGAATGCTTAGTACCTTAGGGATTACACTGGCAACCGATGCCTACGGCCCGGTCGCGGATAACGCCGGCGGCAACGCCGAGATGGCCGGGCTTGACCCGGAGGTCCGTCAAAGGACGGACGCGCTGGATTCTTTAGGAAACACTACGGCAGCGACGGGAAAAGGTTTCGCCATCGGGTCGGCTGCTTTAACTTCGCTCGCGCTTATTTCGGCTTATAAAGACGCGGTTATTTTAAAAGGCGGGCATATTGATTTGGATTTGATGCAGCCCGTCGTCATTTGCGGATTGTTTGTCGGAACCATGATGCCGTATTTATTTTCCGCTTTAACCATGGATGCTGTCAGCCGCGCGGCCGGAGAAATTGTTGTTGAAGTCCGCCGGCAATTTGCCGAGATTCCAGGAATTATGCAGCGCAAGTCAAAACCGGATTACGGCCGGTGCGTTCAAATTGTGACGGCCGCGGCCCAACGTGAAATGAAACTGCCGGCCATGCTGGCTATTCTCACGCCGCTTGTTGTTGGATTTTGTTTTGGCGTCAACGCCGTGGCTGGTCTTTTAATCGGCGCGACCGCTTCCGGTTTTGTCTTGGCTGTCATGATGGCAAACTCCGGCGGAGCCTGGGACAATGCCAAGAAATATATTGAAGAAGGACATTACGGCGGAAAAGGTTCCCCCGCGCATAAAGCCAGTGTCATCGGCGACACAGTTGGAGATCCTTTCAAAGACACGGCGGGACCCAGCATCAACATTTTAATTAAGCTGATGTCGATGGTTTCCATTGTTTTTGTTTCTGTTATTGTCCAGTTTGCTTTAGTCAAATAACCATTTACTGAAAAACTTATCGATGGAGGGTTTCCGGATGTCTCGCCTACGCTTGAATATTCTGGTCTTCTTAAGTTCCGTTTTGATTCTTGTGAGTTCCGGCTGCGGTGTTGTGGTGATTGCCGGAATCGGCGCGTTAGGCGGTTATGTGATAAGCCCTGACACCGTGGAGGGAATCATTGGTTATAGTGAAACCGAGTTGTATACCTCGGCGACCGATGTGCTTTCCATCATGGGAACGGTAACCGATCAAACCAAGGGCGTGGGGCGAATAGCGGCTAACCTTTCCGGAGTCCGTGTGACGGTGGACGTATTGCCGACTTCCAAATCTACCACCAAATTGCGGGTCAAGGCCCGCAAATGGATTTTCCCCAAGATCGCTGTTGCCCAGGATGTTTATATCAAAATTGTCAGGAAACTGCAGGAATAAAAAAACCTCCTCTTTGAAAGAGGAGGTTAAGAAACAGGATCGTTGAAAAGTGCCGAGACCCAGACTTGCACTGGGGACGCCAGGCTTTTCAGGCCTGCGCTCTACTACCTGAGCTATCTCGGCATGACAACAAGCGCTTCAAAAAGAACCCGCGAACAGCAACTCTAATCCGAAACATATCCGTCGGAATTTGATTCGATAGCTAAATTTGACGTGTTTAGGCTAACAAGAATAATCTATTGTATTCAAAAGATTATAAATGTCAAAACGATTTTTGTTATAGTCGTTCCTTTAAGGAGTATTGACAGCTGTTGAGGCTTTTCATGACAAAACTTGGCGCGCGAGGGCGGAATATATTCTTATCCTAAATTGACAGTAAAGTTTATATCAGTTACACTTAATCAAATTTGATTGAAAAGTGAAATAATTTAGAAATTGAGAACCCATGGCTGAAAACAAAATACTTAAGATAGGTGAAATGCTGATCGCGCAGGGTTTTATCACGCAGCAGCAGTTCAACGCGGCCCTGCAGATTCAAGAAACCGATAATCGTAAATTGGGTGAAATCTTGGTTGCTGAAGGGTTTATTTCAGATCAGCAGCTTTCAAAAGTTTTGGCCAGCATTTATCAGCTTCCGTTTGTCAATTTAGCAGATATCCAGATTGCAGAAGGCGTCTTTGGCGTCGTCGCTGTGGATATCCTCGAGAAATATAAAGTTTTTCCCATCGAACAAAAAGGGATTACGCTGACAGTCGCAACAAATAATCCTCTAGACGTTGCCGCGCTGCAGGAAATCCAATACATGAGCGGATTTCAAGTCAAACCCGTCTTAGCTGGGCTCAATGACATTGAATTTCACTTAAAAAAACATTCCGAAGCCATCCACGCTGTCCGGACCATCAAGATGAGCAAAGATTCCGGAGCGGACGCGGCCCCTATTATCAAAATGGTAGAGTCGTTGGTCGGCCTGGCCATCAAAGAAAGGGTGTCGGATATTCATTTAGAGCCCATGAGTGATCACATGCGGGTCCGGTTCCGCATCGACGGTGTCCTTTATGAAAAAACACCTATTCCTAAAGATATGGAACGCAAAGTTCTTTCACGCGTTAAAATTCTCTCCGGCCTCGACGTGGCTGATTCCCGCCGGCCGCAGGACGGCCGCATGACATTGCCGGCCCAATATAGCGACTATGACGTTCGTGTTTCAACGCTCCCTGATATTATGGGAGAAAACATGGTCCTGCGCCTTCTGGATAAATCATTTACGAAATTTTCGTTTGATTCCCTGGGGATGGATGAGGCTGAAATTGATTTGATTAAGAAGCTCGTCACCCGGCCTTACGGGATGATTCTCGTGACAGGACCGACGGGCGCGGGTAAAACGACAACATTGTATTCCATGCTTAATTCGTTAAATGTTTCGACACGAAATATTATTACGGTGGAAGACCCGGTGGAGTATAAACTTGCCGGAGTCAACCAGACGGCGATTAATACGCGGGCCGGTTACAGCTTTGCCACGGCAATCCGTCATATTTTACGTCATGACCCTAACGTCATCATGGTCGGTGAAATCCGTGACGTGGAGACAGCGGAAATCGCGATACGCGCGGCATTGACAGGACATTTGGTTTTATCGACGCTGCATACCAACACGGCCGCCGGCGCTATTATGCGATTATTAGACATGAATATTGAACCGTTTCTTATTCAGTCGGCCATGATTGCTGTTATCGCGCAAAGGCTTGTCCGCCGGTTGTGCCCGCATTGCAAAAAAGAATATGTTCCGTCGGACGAGGTCAAAGAAGGAATCGCGCGGTATTGTGAAGTCCCTCAAGGAATCACGCTGGCGTCTCCCGTCGGATGCGAGCAATGTTTTCGCACCGGTTTTGCCGGACGGGTGGCTGTCTATGAATTGCTTTCTGTGAATGAAGGTATCCGCAATCTTATTCTCAAATCTCCGAGCGAACAGGACATCACACAACTTGCGGTCGCCAAAGGGATGAAGACACTGCGTCAGGCTGGCCTGGAAAAGGTATTAAAGAAAATGACTTCTCTAGAAGAAGTCATGGGCACAACCTTTATGGAAGAGGATTAAAATGGCCTGTTACATTTACCGCGTGAAAGATGCCTATGGCCGGAGTTTACATGGGCTGATTGAGGCGGAAGATAAGAAGGAAGTTAAGCGGCGTTTAAACCACGAAGATTATTTTTTTGTATCCGCGCATCCGTGCAATAAAGAAGCTTTATTTAAGCAACGCGTCAAATTTCAAACGTTAATTATGTTCACCCACCGGTTGACGTCGCTCATCGAGGCGGGTATTCCTATCCTCGCCGCGATGAACATCCTTTGGCGTCAAACCGAAGATAAAACCATTCAGCTCGTCGTCAGTCATATGAGAAGCCAGCTCGAGCAAGGCAGTCAGATTTCCTCGGCAATTGATGATTTTCCTCAAATATTTCCGCTTGTTTTTCGCGCTTTGATCCGGGTCGGGGAGTTAAGCGGCGCGTTGGTGCCGGTTCTGCGTAAATTGGGGGAATATCTCGATTATCGCGCGCAAGTCGTCAGCCGAACCAAACGGGCAACGCTTTATCCGACCATCGTCATTGTTTTTTCCATCATGGTGGTTATTGGCATGTTTGCCTTCGTGGTCCCGACGTTTCAGAAAGTCTTAATCAAACTGAAGGTGGACTTGCCGTGGATTACAAAAGCGATCATTGGAATTTCCGAGGCAATCCGTTCGCCCATGTTTATTGCCTGCTTTGTTGTTTTTTTGATTCTCGGTTTTATGGCGGTCAAGTTCATCAAAAACGACCGGCGTTTAAGGTATTATTTCGATAAATTGATTCTTAAGGTGCCTTATTTAGGAGACATTATA
>JAHFGF010000099.1:5149-6276 GCA_023247595.1 Candidatus Omnitrophota bacterium | reverse complement strand
CGATGCTAAACGGATCCATTCACGGACAGCGCCGGCAGCCACCTTTGCGCAGGAAAAAACCATCCCAGGCCAAGAAATTTTTTCATGCCGAACCATCTGATGCACGGGATGCTGCTGGTCCATATGCAGATTGGCGCCGAGGCTGCTTTTTAATTCCTGACACAGCGCTTGAGCGGGTTTTAAATCAACAGTCCTCTGGCCGTTTAAAATTTCCGAATAGGCTTTATCGATATGCGGGAACATCATGGTCACATCCGCGGCAAAAGCAAAATAATCCTTAACGCGCGTCGTGTTGGCAACAATGTAGGGAATTTTACGCTCACGGCAAAGCTCCTCCAAAATATACACATCAATCGATCCCATGCACATCGCGGGAAGAAAAAGATCGACTTGAAAATCATCAAAAATTTTTGCCAGACGTTTGTATAAACCGGTAAACGCGCGCAGAATATTTTCGCGGTTGGCACTGTCGGTGGCTCTTGTCCTTTTCGTGTACGCGCCGTGAACATAGGCGAATCCCCACTGCCGGTCGGCAGAAACCAAACGCCACAGGCTTTGATGCGCCAAACGCTCTTCAAAAGATTTCAATAAAGAGTAGTCGATTTCGTCATGAAAAGCCTCTTTGGTCAACTCATGCCGCAAGACAAGAAACTCATAGGAAATGTCCGTCTGATTTTTTAAAAACTCATAGGCATATTCACCGCCGGGCGCGATACCGACCATTCCGGCAAAACGGCTGTCAGGAAACAACTCTTTGAGCCGCTTGGCAGCGCTGTGATACGTCCGGTAATTGTGCGTTGTAAATTCCAGAAGAATATTCATTAATCCACCCATCCCCGGCCGACGAGAACATAACGGTCATCCCGAATGTCGGAAGTCTTAGTTGGTGTAATCACAAAACGACAATCCTCTTTTTTGTTTAGCCGAACGGTATTAACACCCGAATCCTGACGGTGATTCTCCGCAGAATCCAAGAGTTCCCATTGGCCGGCCGGATTCTTTTTCCAAATCCGCGGATCACGACGGGCATTGACCCAATCAAACAATGCCTCACGGCTGACGCCGAGCCAGTTTAAAAAAAGCGACAATGACTCAGGGTCAGGGAGTTTGTTCTGATATTTAGCTGC
>JAHFGF010000099.1:0-5139 GCA_023247595.1 Candidatus Omnitrophota bacterium | reverse complement strand
TTGAGACGGATTTCCCGGCAGGCATGATCGGTTGCTTTGCCGTAACCCCACTTTAAAAACTTGATGTAGTCGTGCAGATCCGAATAATGAAAACAGTCAACGTCATTATAGGTATCGAATGTACGGTGCTGTTCGGCAGTTTCATATTTATAAATCTTGAGCATGTCCTCGTGCTGTTTCTTGCTGTCCCAGCGCATGTAGTTGCTCAAAAAAATTCCGCGCACGCCAATGCTTTCCAATTCCTTGTCGTGCGGATAACAAAACGGTTTAATATCATTAAGACTAATATCCTCGCCCTCAGCCAAATCTTCCGCTTCCAGCCCCATAAAATCATGATCCTTGCGGTAACGCCGCGTCATCTCAACTTCGTCGGTGTGGGAATACATGCCGACCTGATCGCAGCCCTGATGCGCGCCCCAGACAATCAAAGGAATTTTAAAACGCACCGCGGTCTGGACGGGAAAAACCGCCTGACCGACGATGCAATGCCAGTACATGCTGGCTAATTTTTTAAGTGAAATCTTCGTGATCTTCTTGACGGTCTGCGGCGCGATCGTGGAGGTCAAAATATCGGCGCCGATCAGTGATCGCAAATACGCCAAATTTCGAATTCCCAACTGCGTATTGTAATGCTTGTTGTACGTCACCAATAACGGACGCATCTTAAAAACATGACGGACCGTGTGCACGATAAAATGAGAATCCCTCGCGCCGGAAACAGGAATGATGCAGTCGTAATTGCGCCCGGAACGGGAACGAAACGCGTCAAAAATTCTGGCCAATTTCTCTGATCGCTTCTGCCAATCCAATACATCTTTCTCTTCATGAATACGGCAGCCGCTGCAGACTCCTTCGTCGTCAAAGGTAATTCCCAACGGATGATTGGCCGGATATAAACAGCGCGCGCAATACTGCATCAGATAACCTCTTCGGGATGATAAACAAAACGCAGGCGGTCTAACACATCGTCGGATTTTTTGGTTAACCGCCCGAATTCTTCTTCAAAATGATGTTCCTTAAAATCGGCATAAGTATCCATACGCACATCAATCCCATGCTGGGACAAATAAGCCTTGATGACAGACGGGCTCTGTTGAGTGAAGTTAAGAAAGTTTCCAACAGCCAAAGCAGATGCCGCGGTTTGTGCCGCACCTTGAAGCACATGCTGGGCCGAACCAACTCCGCCGCAGGCAATGACCGGAATTTGAAGTGCCTGCGCGACGTTCTGAATCAATTGGATATCATAGCCTTGCTTAGAACCATCACGGTCTACCGCATTTAAAAAGATTTCACCGGCTCCTAAGGCTTCCACTTCCAACGCCCATTGCACAGGATTTTTTCCTGTTGGATTTTTGGCTGAATCACGAAAAACTTCATAAGTCCCGTCGGATTTCTTGCGCACATCCATGGACACAACAACACACTGCGTTCCCAATACGGCAGCAGCTTCTGTGATGATTTGGGGACGTTCAAAGGCAATGGTGTTGATGACAATTTTATCCGCGCCGGAATGGATCAGTTGCCGCATGTCTTCAACATCACGAATGCCTCCGCCTACTGCCAACGGGGCAAAATTTCTTTTTGAAATCTTTTTAATCTGTTCGTAATTTGGACGCCGGCCTTGAGCGGTTGCGTCCATATCAAGAATCACAATCTCATCAATCCCCCATTGATTTAAAAATTCAACCGTCACATCAAGGCTGCCCACGGGAAGAAATCGGTTAAACCCGATACTCTGAACAACCCTTCTGTCTTTAACAATCACGCACGCTGTTAAACGTTTCTTAAGCATCAGACAAACGCTTTCTGTAATTCGTCGACGTAATTAAAAAACGACCTAAACACCCTCAGCCCGTTGTTCTGGCTTTTTTCCGGATGGAACTGAACACCGAATATATTATTTTTCCTGACCGCGGCCGTCACTTTGCCGCCGTAAGCGCAACTCGCCGCCACAAATTTCTCATCGCACTCAAAATGATAACTGTGATCAAAATAAAAATTGGCGCCTTCATCGACTTTGGTGAATAACGGATCGCGCGCGTGAATATGCACCGTGTTCCATCCAACTTGCGGCACGCGCAGGCCTTGACCAGGATCAAGTTTCACAACGCGGCCTTCGATCCAGCCCAATGATTTATGATGTCCGCCTTCTTGTGAAGACTCCGCCATCATCTGCATGCCCAAACAAATCCCGAGGATCGGTTTTTTATGCTGGATAACTTCCCTCGTTAATACATCAATGATCTTTAACCGCTCAAGATTTTGCATAGCCTCGCCGATTGCGCCGACACCCGGCAAGACAAAGGCCGAAGCCCGGCGGATCGCCTCTGCATCGCCGGATAATTCAAAAGAATAGCCCAGCACGGCCAGCGCGTTGGCCACCGATTGATGATTGCCGACGCCGTAATCGATAATTAATATTTTAGAATTGTCCGTCATGCCTTCTGCCTCATGGAACCGACCAATTCCTCAAGCCCCTTGACCTTGTACTTTCCATCCGATGTTTTCTCAACAATCGCTTTATTACGGTAAGATTCAACAACCCGCCAGAATTCATCAACGGTTATCCCAGCGAATCGGCAAAATTTTTCAATGTATTTGGGATGGCAAACTCCGTCGTATTTCAAAATAGCTTCAAACGCCTCTTCCCTGGTCATCACTCCCCAGCGGATGGCTTCCAAAACTTCTTCAGTCGCGCGGCCGAAACCGAACTTCAGATATTTGATCATCTGATTGGCGACCACAAAATCATCATCCAGCGAATGATAGCCGTAGATGTTGCCGGTTTCTTCAGGCCCTTCGTCGCGGATCTTTAAACCATGTTGGATCGCCACCTCAGCGTTTTTGAATTGATTAAAATCCTTCATAAAATGCCCGAGATAAACAATGCGCATTTGGGCCCACTGGATTTCGTCATCTTGGGGATAGTAATACCAGATCGCGTCCTGCCTGGTCATACCCGGCGCAAGTAAACCCGACGGATTGCCGCCATCCAGCGTATTGCTTGAATACTTCATCGTGTTGCCGTCAGCATTCGTCGTGAATCCCTTTTTCATTTCCCCCAGCGTGATCGCCGGATTCTCGCCGTAAAACACGAGCGGAATCTGATACGCGATCGCTGCGCGAGGGCCCGTGGCATACAGAGCCATTTCCGTTGATTTAAAAAAATTCCCGTATTTGAAGAATCCCTGACGCATGAGTTCCTTCCAAATTACGGGATCAGGACTTGAGGTCACACAATCAAACCCAAGCGAAATCAAATTGCCGATGTTAAACGCGCCGCGTTCTGTTAATTCTTCCGGCGGATAACTGCAGCAGACCAACAATGGCTTTAATCCCATTTCATCACGGACAAAAAGCGCCTGACGCGTGCTGTCTTTCCCGCCGCTGACAGTGACAATGCAGTCGTAACCGGCATTGCTGTGGGCACGGCCCCAAGCAATGACCTCCTGCATTTCCTTTTGGCGCTCTTCCCAATCAATTTCGGGAGCCTTTTCGGCAAAACGGCACGGCGGACAAATGCCTTCTTCGTCAAAAACAATACCCGGACGCGTATCCGGCTGTACGCAGCGTTTACAATAACGCATAATCTTTTTTCAATAACCCCATGCGGATAATATTGTGGTACGTTCCGTGAAGATAAACCTGTTCACGCAGCACAGCCTCTTTTTTAAATCCAAATGATTTGAATAACTTCTCGCTAACCTGATTGCCTTCAATAAAACCAGCCGTCAGCTTATGCAGATTAAGCATTGAAAACGCGTGATGGATTAATAACCCAACGGCCTCCTTAGCTAAACCCTTGCCCCAAAACTTTTTATCGCCGATGATAATGGAAACATCCGCGTTGCGGTTGATGGCATCAATGGCGTGTAATCCGACGGTACCTATCAACCGATCATTTGATTTATAGACAACAGCCAGCTGCATATCTGTAGAACTGCTTTTCATGCGTTCGAGATACTGTTTTTGTTTTTCCTTGGTATTCGGCCAGCGGCGCTGGTCCATAAGCTTGACGACTTCGGCATCATTAAACCAGTTAAACCACACGTCCAGATCGCTTAACGCGTATTGCCGTAAACAAACTTTTTTACCGTCGATAAAATTAATCTTTGTTAAACGCACAATGCCCCCTTTAACTTCTTACTTAAGCTGACCTCTTAACTGCCAAACTTTTTCAAACGCCTCTGCCACATCGTCTAAGTCACTGGTTTTTAAAAACGGATGAACAAACTCATGTGTGAACAATTGTTTGTGATGCAATTGTTCACAAACCGGCGACGACCCTTGTTTATAGCTGGACAGCGCTTGGGGCGAGGCCAAATTAAACGGAAAAGACGTGCCGCCGAAGAGAATTTTTTTCTGATACAAAGGCTGCATGTACAGCGGCCGGACATAGCCGATGCCGATTGCCCCGCCTTCATTTTCCCGCAATTCGAGGCCCGGCAATTCCGCTTTAACAGCCTTTAAAAACGATTCTCGACTGACTCCAGCAACAGACGCGTTAAACGTCATCGGATAAACATAAAACGCATGACGGCAGCCTTTGCGAATTTTCGGCAGGCCAATGGCTGGAATTTTCTTTAACTTCTTTTCCAGATAAGTCACATTCTTTAAACGTTTAGTTAATAAACTTTTAAGTTTCTTCAACTGACAGCGGGCAACCGCGGCCTGAAGCTCAGTCATGCGGTAGTTAAACCCGAGCATATTATTTAAATCCTTAACGCCCATATCTTCGACGACAGTTTCGGCGTGATTACGGATAAGCTGTAAACGCCGCGCGAGGGTGTCATCATCGGTCACAACAATGCCGCCTTCACCGCAATGGATGTGCTTATGATAATTTAATGAAAACACGCCCATGTCTGAAACGGTTCCCGCGTACTTTCCCTTATAAAGAGCGCCGGGGGCCTGCGCGCAATCTTCGATCACGCAAAGACGATGCTTCTTGGCCAAAGCGCGGATACCGTCGGCATCATACGGCTGGCCAAAAATGTCGACGACCATGATAGCTTTGGTACGTTTGGTAATTTTTTTCTCAACGGATTTAACATCGAGACAATAATAATCCTCTTCAATGTCGGCAAAAACCGGAATGCCGCCGTAGACAAGAATGGACGCCGGAGTTGCCGACATCGT
>JAHFGF010000098.1 GCA_023247595.1 Candidatus Omnitrophota bacterium | reverse complement strand
GGCATAAGGAAATTTTTCCGGTCAGGCTTAAGTTTCCGCATGCCTGTGGATACGCGGCCCTGGCTTTGGTTACCGCGCTTGGTTTGTTATTTTTAACAGAAGGAAAACACCTCTTCACGGCGGAGTTTTGGCGCAATACGGGTGAATTTATTGAATATTTCCTAAGCGGGTTTGGATTAACTCCGATTTATGAAAGTCTGAAAAACCGTTTTTATCTGGCTTCATTGATGGGATTTATCATCCCGCTGGTTTATGTCCTGACATTACTGATAGTCGGGGGGCTTATTTTTTATCGCAAAATTGACCGGCAGCATCTTCTCGTCGTGATTTTATGCGTCTACGGCCTTGGCCTTTATCACTATTATATTGCCCGTTCGGCGGTGACGAGTTATTACGCGGTCGCGATTCCTTATGTTTTTATTTTGGCTTTTTGGGTTAAGGAGGGGCTTGGCTTTGTTTCCCGTCAAACCGCCCGCCGGATTTCTGTCGGGCTTTTAGTTGTGAGCGCTTACGCCTTGGCAACAACCCATGATTTTATCGCGTATCCCAATGTCTTTAATTTCTCCCGTAATCCGATGGTTGATCCTGTGGTTGTCCAGCTTTTACCGAACAGCCGGATGTCGTATTTCAACCATCTGTTTATTCAATATCCGGACGCCTTTAAGTTTCCGCTCAATTCATTGGGAGAAGCAAATGAAGATATTCGTGTGCATACGGATTTTCAGTCGGATGATGAGCTCGTCGCCTATTATCGTAAAGAATTTGATTTTGCTGAAGATGCCAAACTCATTACTGATTTGACGCCGGAGAATTCCAAAGTCGCGATATTGAGTAGTTTTGAAATTAAACTGCTCCTGCAGGCCAATCGTAAGCCGTTTTTTTATTATTACCCGATGGTGATTTCCAGGCCTTTGCGCATGCGGATGTTTGTGGTCAACAGCGTTTACACAACTGATCAGTTACAGAAAACCATTGATCAGCTGGAAGACGCTAAACCGGAATATGTTTTTATGGAAAAAATATTTCTCAACAATTTTGTCCCGCAGGCGTATTTTCATGATTCGCCGGGATTTATGCCGATTCTCGATTTTGTTCAGAAAAATTATCAACCAGCTGCCTATGGTAAATTTTTGGTGGCGATGAAAAGAAAAGCGGTTTTGCCCGCGTTACCCAACTATTCTGCTACGCAAAAACAATAGAATTGTCAGCTTTGCTTCGCAGGAATATTCTCGAGCAGAATAATTGCTCCGAAGCAAAAGAACCCGTTCTATTACTTTTGCGAAGGAGAATAAAGGAGAAGTCATGCCCACGATTGATGAATTTAAAAATTTTCAGTTTGTCGTCGCACAAATTAAGGAAGTCAAAGAACATCCGAACGCCGACCGTTTATATGTTTTAAAGGTCGATAACGGAACAGAAATCAAACAGCTTGTCGCCGGCATTAGAAAATCCTATACCCCCGAACAGCTCATCGGCCGAAGGGTCATTATTGTGAATAATTTGGAACCGGCGGTAATCCGCGGCGAAGAATCCAGAGGAATGATTTTGGCAGCGTCCGATGAAAACGGAATATCTGTTTTAGGTCTCGACCGCGATGTGGTTTTAGGAAGTATTGTGAAGTAAGTGAAAGAGATGTTTAATCACCAAAAGCGTTTATGTTTTTTTGTTTTAGCCGTTCTGGTCGCTGTTTTATTTTTGGTCTTTCGGCAGATTGCGGATATTTCCCGGGTGGTCAAGCACACGGCTTATGATGCCGTTCTTTTTGAAAGAGAAATTCCGCAACCGCGGCTTAAGTTTTTATTTCTTGGG
The DNA here is from genome assembly GCA_023247595.1 of Candidatus Omnitrophota bacterium. The sequence continues at coordinate 4,481 of JAHFGF010000098.1, read as the reverse complement.
GACAGCACTGCCGTCGGTACTGGGGCCAAGTCGCCCGCCCAAAGCACAGCGGGTTATTTCGGTCAGGATTTTCCGGATGCCGCAATTGTGAATATCAGTCGAAATGGAAAAAGGATTCATGAGCTTTTAACCGAACTGCGTAATCAAAATTTTGAATCCTATGATCCGGTGGTTATCCAAATTGGCGCTAATGACATCATGAAATTTACTTCGATGAAGAATATTGAGAATGATTTAACCGAGATTCTGCGCCGAGCAACGCAATTCGGCCGGCATGTCGTGATTTTACATTCGGGTAATGTCGGGATAGCTCCTATTTTTCAATGGCCGTTTGACGTGATTTTGGCGGAACGCTCAAAAAGGGTGAGGGCGATTTATATCCGGCAAGCCAAGAAATTCGGCGCTGTTTATGTGGATTTATTTTCCGAGCGGAAAACAGATTTGTTTTTAACGGACATTAAACGGTATTATGCCGGCGATTTTCTTCATCCTAGCGGAGATGGATATCGTTACTGGTATGAGCGTATCCGGGAAAGTTTAAAACAAGCGGGAGTAGTTTTAGAATAATTTTCTATGTCAATTATTCCACTTGAGCCATTTGTGTCATCTCAAGTCTGTCTTAAATGCGACGGGTGCTGCCGTTTTAAAGAGCCTGGAACGATTTGGCGGCCCAAATTAACAGATGAAGAAACGGCCATCCTCAAACAATCCGGTCTAGCGGATAAAATATTTTCACCGCAAAATTTAGATGACGAGAAGTTTATCAAAACAAAACCTGGCTGCGGTGAACACCTGTGTCAGTTTTTCAATCCCGATGATCATGCCTGCGCGATTTATGGTTCCAGGCCGTTTGAATGTGAATTATATCCCTTTGTTTTGTCAAAGGCCGAACAACGGCTCGGGCTTTATATGCATTTGAACTGTCCTTTTGTGCAGGAGCAATATCAGCAAGATCACATGAAGGCATATAAGAGCTATTTAAAAGATTTTTTCCTGCGGGAAGACGCGCGTTTATTTTTGAAACGTAACAGTCGATTCTTGAATGACTATTCTTCCTATAATGAGGAACTTGAACTGATTTTTTATCTTGAAGGCATTTAGCCATGTCTGAGCCTGCCGCGTTGTTGAGCCAACAAAAGCAATTTGATGAGTATGCGCGTCTGAGGCGCTACTCGATGAGTTGTTATCATTTTTCATCCATTTTCTTATGGAAGGATTTTTTTGAATTTGATTTTAGGATTATCAATGGGAATTTGTGCGTTTTGGCGAAACATGCTTTAGGGAATTTTTTGTATCTGCCGCCGTTGGGAACGGGTTTAAATCCCGCGATTATTGAGCAATGCTTTGCGATGTTAAACAAAGAAAACCGGAAAAAATCGTTATCGCGGATTGAAAACGTCATGCCGGAGGATCTTAAGTATTTTGATCCGCAGAAATATCGCATCGTTGAGAAATCTAAAGAATATTGTTATACACGACAAGATATTGCCGAATTACGCGGGAATAAATATAAATCCAAACGGGCAAGCTTTAATCAATTTACCAAGAATAATGCGCACGATTATATTCCTTTTGAACGCGAGTGGATTAAGGATTGTCAAAAGCTTTTTGACAATTGGGCGGATAACCGTAAAAGTTTGTCGCAGGACAGCGTTTATCTGGCCATGCTTGAGGAGAATAAAAAGGTCCATGACGTGATCTTTCATTATTACGACGAGCTTGGCTTGGAGGGAAGGCTGGTTTTAGTGGATGAAAGGCCTCAGGCATATACGTTTGGTTATCCCTTGAATGATGATACTTTTTGTGTTTTAGTAGAGATAACCAATCTAAATATTAAAGGCCTGTCTGCCTATACCTTCAGCCGTTTTTGCGGGGACAAAAAGGTGGCGGCCTATAAATTTATTAACGCGATGGATGATTTTGCGATGGACAATATCGCGAAGGTCAAAGATTCGTTTCATCCAGCGTCTTTATATCCTTCATATGTGGTTATGGAAAGGGAGTAGATGATAAAAATTAAAAGCGCGGAATTTATTGTGTTCGACGTTGAAACAACCGGGTTGTCTGCCATTGACGGAGATAAAATTGTTGAGATTGCGGCCATCAAGTTCAAGGATTTAAAACCCACTGCCACTTTTCATTCCCTGATTAACCCTTTGCGTAATATTCCTGCCGCCGCGACAAACGTCAATCAGATCACCGATGACATGGTTGCTGGCGCGCCCACGGCTGAAGAATTTCTGCCGGGCATCATTGATTTCATCGGCGGCGGATGCGTCGTCGGTCACAACGTTAAGTTTGACCTTAATTTTGTCTGTTATGAATTATCGTTAAGCGGGCGGAGATTGCGGAACGAAACACCGGCGCTTGACACGTTAAAAATGGCTAAGGCGCTGATCCCGTATTTATCCAGTTATAAGCTCAGCCACATTGCCGGCGCGTTGGGCATTACGATTGGTGAAACCCATCGGGCGCTATCGGATACCCAGCTAACGGCGGATGTTCTTATCCGGCTTTTGGATATGGCCTCCGACAGAAACATTGAAGACCTTCAGGAGTTTTGCCGTCAGTTTTCCGTCGAGAAACCCGTATTCCGTTTGGCCGCCCAAATGAGCCAGGATTTGTTGTTTTAAGAAGAACCCCAGAACCTCCGCGCCCCTTAAAAGACTGGGCACCAGGTGACTGGGCTCAGGGGCATCTATTAATGGTTACGAAAACCTTCGACTTTCTCCACGATGTTTTTGAGCTCTTCCTTCTGTTCAAGGAAGAGCCGCATCTTTTTTTCTTGGACAGCAGTCTGACCGCGTCGACAAACGGCCGGTATTCCATGATTGGGTTTGACCCGTTTGATTTAGCGACGGGTGACAGTCTTGAGTCCTATCAGAAATTTAAAGACCGCTTTAAATCATTTTCCAACTACGATAAAGATTCTGACCTTCCTTTTTCCAATGGTGCCGTTGGATACTTGAGTTACGATTTGGGGATGCTGCTTCAAGGTATTCCTTTGAAAAAAGAGCGAGACGAAACCCTCCCGTTGTTTTATTTCGGCCTGTATGACGTGATTCTTGTCGTCGATCATTTGGAGCAAAAGTTGCATGTTGTCTCCAGCGGCCTGCCCGAACAATCGCCGGAGTTAAGGAAAAAACGCGCAACAGAACGTTTGAAGAAAGTTGAAGATGCCTTAGGCCGGCTGGACGCATCAGGCTATCCGTACAAGCGGGAGTCGTTAAAGGAAACATTTAAAACGCCTCACTTTCAAAGCAACGTAACGAAAGAAGAATACATCGACGCTGTAAAGCGCGCGTTAGATCATATCCACCAGGGTGATATTTATGAAATTAATCTGTCGCATCAAATTACGGTTCAAGAGCGCGGGGAGATTTTAAAGTTAAAGCCTTGGGAAATATACGCCTGTCTTAGGGAATTGTCGCCGAGCCATTTCAGCGCGTTTTTTAATACGGGAACGCATCAAATTTTAAGTACGTCGCCGGAACGCTTTTTGTGCCTGAAAAATAAAACAGCACAAATCCGTCCGATGAAAGGCACCCGGCCGAGAGGCAGGACTCCCGAGGAGGATTCCGTACTGCGTCAGGAATTGCTGCACAGCTCCAAAGAAATCGCGGAGCTTTTGATGGTTACGGATTTGGAACGCAATGATTTAGGGCGGGTCTGTGAATTCACAAGCATCCGCGTCAAAGAAATGAGGACGATTGAAGAATACAAAACTGTTTTTCAGGCCACTTCAACCGTTGAAGGAACATTGCAGTCTCAAAAAGACAGTTTTGATCTGTTGGAAGCGTGTTTTCCCGGCGGGTCAGTGACGGGGTGTCCTAAAATAAGCGCGATGAATATCATCGCCGGGATAGAAAAGGGAAGAAGAGGAATTTATACCGGGGCCTTTGGATATATTGATTTTTCAGGAGATTTAGATTTTAATATTCTTATCCGGACGCTTGTATTAAATGAAAAGAAAATTTCATTTCATGTGGGAGGCGGAATTGTATCGGATTCCGATCCGCTCATGGAATATGACGAAACATGGCTTAAGGCCAAAGCGCTTATGGAATGTCTGACCATTTGTCCGACAAGGAGGGCTTTATGAAATGCACTGTTTATGTCGACGGTGATTTTCTCGTCAAAGATGATATTTTCCTGCAGGCGATGACGCCGGGCATTCTGGAGGCACGCGGCGTTTTTGAAACCTTGCGGGTTCAAGACGGCCATATCTGTCTCTTGGAACAGCATTTGGCCCGTCTTAAGAAGGGATTGAAAGTTCTTAATATCCGTTTGCCGTACACATCCAAAGATTTGCATTTCACCATCCATAAAGTTTTGATGTTCAATCAGCTCAAGAACGCCCGATTACGCCTGATGGCTTATCAGAAAAATGGTTCCTTTGATTTGACCGTGATTGCCATGCCGCGCAAAGTGCTTTCGGAAAAAGATTATCACAGCGGCTATTCGGTCACTGCCTTGGATTG
>JAHFGF010000097.1 GCA_023247595.1 Candidatus Omnitrophota bacterium | reverse complement strand
GTGAAGAACATCCGATTTTACCGACGAATGGTCCTGCGGCATCTTCTGGTCTCGCGCCCACAGTTGTTGTTGAGGGTATTGGTACAGGTGACGAAGAATTAGCCGGTCCGCCCGAAGCGCGAAAGGGAGGAATTGACCTGCGCACCAAATGGCTTGATTTAAGAGTCACGGGCGACGGTGAAATGAATTTATTTCTCGACGGAGAAAATATTGAAATGGTTCCTATCCGAGGCATTGTTCCCAGAATATTAGATATACGGTCTGTGACGATGAATAATATTTATTTAATCATCGGGAGCGCTCAGGCGGTAAATCCGGCGGAATTTTTAAGCCGGCGTTCGGTGCCCAATGTATCAAGTTTGGTTTTTCGCGGAGACGAAGTTGATGTGTTCGACAATAGAAAGTTAATGTCTAGGGCAGGATAGTTTCGTTTTAGAAATATAAGTTAAAGGGCGCGCTTATGACGGTTTATGAATCAGAGAAATTAAAAGTTTGTTCTGTTAAGAAAATCGAGATGCTTTCTTTGGCTAAGACGCTCGGTGTTCTGCACGCGGTTGTCGGGTTTATCATTGGTCTTTTGATGAGCTTGGCATCCCTGACGGGGCTGGCGGATCCCGACCGTCTTTTATTTGGTTCAGCGTCCGTTGTTGTGTTGCCCATTGTTAATTTTATTCTCGGTTTTGTTGGAGGAGTCTTGATCGCGCTTATTTATAATTTCATCGGCCCTATGCTGGGTGGAATAAAAATTTATTTGCATGATGAATCGTGACGTGGATGTCAAACCTCTTTTAATTTCCTGCCCATTGCCTGTCTAGACATCGGTATTGAATCGCTTCCGCTAAATGTTCCGGTAAAATATTTTCGCTGTTGGCAAGATCGCTGATGGTTCTGGCAACTTTCAAAATCCTGTCATGTGCCCTCGCCGATAAACCTAGTTCGTCCATCGCTTTCTTGAGAAGTGTCTGGCATTCTTCATTGATGGGACAGAATTTTTTAGTTTTTCTATGATCCATTTGAGCGTTGGAGCGAATGTTGGTTCCGTGAAATCGCTGCCTTTGGATGTGGCGCGCCGATGTTGTGCGTTCCTTAATGGTCTTTGAAAGTTCCGCCTGAGTTGTGTGGATGATGTCGTGGGATTTGGGAATCGGCACATTTAAATGAATGTCAATGCGGTCCAAAAGCGGGCCGGAGATTTTATTCATATATTTTTGGATTTGTTGTCCGTTGCAGTGACAGCTTCTTTTGGGATCGGTTAACCAGCCGCACGGGCAGGGATTCATGGCGGCAATCAGCATAAAGCGGGCTGGAAATTGCATGGTTCTGCTGGCGCGCGCGATTGTGACCGAATGCTCTTCAAGAGGCTGGCGCAGGGCCTCCAGAACATCGCGGTTGAATTCCGGCAATTCATCCAGAAAAAGAACCCCATTATGGCATAGAGTCACTTCACCGGGTCTTGGGTTGGAGCCGCCGCCAACCAGGGCAATCGAAGAACTGGTATGGTGTGGGCTGCGAAACGGGCGGCGGGTGATGATTTTGTGTTTCGTTGTGTTAAGTCCCATAACCGAATATATTTTGGTTGTCTCCAGTATTTCTTCTTTAGTCATGTCGGGCAATATCGTTGACAGTCTTTGGGCCAGCATAGTTTTTCCGCTTCCTGGAGGGCCAATTAAAAGGCAATTGTGACCGCCCGAAGCTGCAATCTCCAATCCTCTTTTCACTAAAAACTGTCCTTTAACATCGGCGAAATCGAATTCAGGGTTGTCAGTTTCGAAATTCAGCTCAAAAAGAGGCGTTTTAACTAAAGAAGGCTCAGTATCATTATGGATAAAATAAACCACATCGTTCAGTGATTTTGCTTCAATTGTGGGAATGCTATCACAAATATAGCATTCAGATATGTTATCTGTGGGCAAAACAATCCCTTTTATCTTTTTCGAGTTGGCGCTTAAGCAAATGGATAGGGAACCGGTAATCGGTTGTAATCGACCGTCCAGAGATAATTCTCCCAGGAACGCATAATTCAACATGGCGTTGCTGTTAATTTGTTCGCTGGCCGCAAGGATCCCTAAGGCAATGGCCAAGTCGTAGGACGGCCCTTCTTTACGGATATCAGCCGGCGAAAGGTTAATGGTAATCCGATCTTGGGGAAATTGAAATCCGCTATTTTTGATCGCAGACCGGACACGCTCTTTGCTCTCCCGAATAGAATCATCCGGCAGGCCGACGATGGTTGTCGATGGTAAGCCTCGGCTTACATCTACTTCAATGGTAATAGGATAGGCATCAAGGCCAAGAATTCCAAAACTATTCACTTTCGCTAACATGGATTTTCCCTCTTTATTGGAAATTGAGTTGAATTGTTCGACGGTAAAACCGGCTGTTAATGCTCTAGAGGGGGGATAGAGGGAAGGTTTTTGTGGGGAAAAGACCTTGCAATTTATTGACCTAAAGTTATAATGAAATCTAACATAATAACGGTCATGAGTCAAATGCTCCTTCTTCTGGGGTTATAGCTCTAATCTATGACCTTAAACGCCGCGTAAGACACGAATTTATGCAACCATCAACCCTAGAATTGGCGTTCAAAGATATCTCCCACAATAAAATTTTGGTTATTACTTTAAGTGTCTGGGCCATTGCTCAGACCATTAAAGTTATTCTGGGCGTTATCCATGAAAAGCGTTTGAACTTCAGATGGTTCATCGGAACAGGCGGAATGCCTTCGAGCCATGCGGCAGGTGTTACAGCTTTGGCAACAACGGTTGGGCTGGAATATGGATTTAGGTCGGGATTATTTGCTGTCGCCTCTGTTTTTGCGTTGATTACTATGTTTGATGCCCAAGGTGTGCGCAGGGCTGCCGGATTACAAGCCGGTGTTTTAAATAAAATTATGGAAGACATGTATTGGAAGGGGAGAATTGAATCCAACCGGTTGGCTGAACTGATCGGCCATTCTCCATTTCAGGTTTTTGTTGGTTTATTTTTAGGGTTATCACTGGCATTAATGCTTTATTAATAAAATATTTGGGGGTCTGCCGTGAATAAACGATGGATGATTGTTGCTGGAATTATTTTAGCCGTTTTGGCTGTTGTTGTTTTAATAGGCAGAAAGAACAATGATCAGTCGTCAGGGCCTGCTTCACCGAATTCATCCGAAGCAAAGAAATTGTATGACGAAGCTGTCCGTCTGGAATCAGCTGGGCAGAAACTAGAAGCAAAGGCGGTTTACCAAAAAGTTGTGAATGATTTTTCCGATTATGAACAAATCGAAGCCATCCAAAAACATTTAGGAGATATCAATTTAGATATCATTCTCTCCAATGCCGAGACAACGAATACCGAAATTCATGAAGTGTCGCCGGGCGAATCGCTGGGGAAACTGGCTAAGCAATACAATACGACGGTAGATCTTATTAAACAAAGCAACGGCCTTACAAATGATGTGATTCGAGTCGGACAGCGTTTAAGAATTTGGAAGGGGAAATTTAGCATTTTTGTCGATAAATCCCAAAATATTTTGACATTAAAAAACGGCGATGAGGTTGTTAAAGTCTACAATGTTTCGACGGGAGCTAACAACAGCACGCCGGTGGGGACTTTTAAAATTGTTGCAAAGCTTGTCGATCCCGTTTGGTTTAAAGGCGGTGCCGTGGTTCCGCCTGAAAGTCCGTCAAATGTTTTGGGAACCCGCTGGATGGGGTTTGATATTGCCGGTTACGGAGTTCACGGGACAACGGAGCCGGATAAAATTGGCCAGCAGGTAACAGCTGGATGCGTGAGAATGCGTAATGAAGAAGTTGAGCAATTGTATACGCTTGTCCCGATGGGAACGGAAGTTACGATACAGGATTAGTGATTTTTTTGGGAGTGATGTTTAAAATTTACTATGAGGTTTAGTTATGAGTTTTCTTGATTTTGAAAAACCAATTGTTGAATTGGAAAATAAATTGCAAGACATCAAACGGATGGCGGCCAGCGGGTCTAAAAAAGTCAACATGGATCCCGAAATCAACAAGCTTGAGCAGAAATTGCAAAAGATGAAAGAAGATGTTTATAAAAATCTTACGGCTTGGCAGCGGGTTCAGATAGCCCGACATCCCAAGCGTCCTTATACGCTGGATTATATCCGCATGATGTCGACGGATTTTCTTGAAATACATGGTGACCGGTTATTTGCCGATGACTTCGCTTTGATCGGAGGCTTCGCAAGCATTGAAGGCCGCAAGGTCATGATCATGGGGCATCAGAAGGGCCGCGATACCAAAGAAAATGTCTTGCGGAATTTTGGCTGCGCGCATCCGGAAGGATACCGCAAGGCAATCCGGTTAATGAAGCTGGCTGGAAAATTTAAAGTGCCCGTCGTTGTTTTTATTGATACACCGGGCGCGTATCCAGGGGTCGGCGCGGAGGAAAGAGGACAGGCGCAAGCTATCGCCGAGAATCTGCGTGATATGGCGGATATTCAGGTTCCAATTATCGCCACAATCATCGGTGAAGGCGGAAGCGGCGGGGCTTTAGGTATTGGTGTCGCGGATAGAGTTCTTATCTTGCAGAACGCGTATTATTCTGTCATTTCCCCTGAAGGCTGTGCTTCCATTCTGTGGAGAAGCGCTTTAAAGGCTCCTGAAGCGGCAGAGGCTTTAAAATTGACGGGCGAAGATTTGTTAAAGTTCGGCATTGTCGATGAAATCATTCCTGAACCGCCGGGAGGAGCGCACCGCGCCCCGGAACAGGTCGCCAACCTTTTATGCCAATCGCTTATTAAATACATTGATGAATTAACGGTACTCCCGCCCGAAAAATTAATGGATTTGCGTTATCAAAAATACCGTCAAATCGGGGAATTTAACGAAAAGTGATTCCCGCCGAGCAAACGATTGATCCAGACAAAAATGATGACCAAAGCTCCCACCTCCAAGCCGGATATTAGAGATTATTCCTTTGATGAAGTGCTTAAATATTTCACGGAATTAGGCGAACAGCCATTTCGTGCGACGCAGGTTTTTGAATGGATCTATCAGAAAAACGCCTGGGGTTTTGATGCGATGGTGAATTTGCCTAAGGCGCTGCGTGAGCGTTTAGCTGGAGATTTTATTCTGCATCCGCATGCGATTGCTGAAAAGAAGATTTCCAAGGAAGGAACTACGAAATTTCTGTTTGATCTGCACGACCGGGAGAAAATTGAAAGTGTTTTAATACCGACGGCAACACGGACAACCGCCTGTATTTCAACCCAAGCGGGCTGTAAATTCGGCTGTAAGTTTTGTGCCAGCGGTTTGGGCGGCTGGTCGAGAAATTTAACCTGCGCGGAGATTGTCACTCAAGTGCTCCATGTTAAAGAAGAATCCCAAAAACACGATCGGCCGCTTTCCAATATTGTTTTTATGGGAACCGGCGAGCCCCTTGACTACACTAAAGTACAACAAATCTTGGAATTCTTGGAAGCCATTCATTTTTAATTAATCCTATGACTAAGAATAAGTTACAACAACAGCAAGACATTAGAAACCTCTCCTACGAAGAATTAGTCCAATATTTTGAAGGCATAGGGGAGAAGTCTTTTCGTGCCACCCAGGTCTTTGAATGTATTTATAAGAAGGGGGCTTGGGGCTTTGATGATATGAAGAATTTGCCCAAAGAACTAAGGGATCGCTTAAAAGAAGACTTTGAACTTAAGCCCAATACGATAGCTGAAAAGGTGGTCTCAGAAGACACCACTACCAAATTCTTATTTGATCTTTATGATCGTGAGAAAATTGAAAGCGTTTTGATTCCTACAGCCACACGTACAACAGCGTGTATTTCCAGCCAGGCGGGATGTAAATTTGGTTGCAAGTTTTGTGCCAGCGGTATTGGAGGTTGGTCAAGAAATCTTACTTGTGCAGAAATTGTGACCCAGGTTTTACATGTCAAAGAAGAAGCTTTAAAGCACAAAAGACCTTTATCCAACATAGTCATGATGGGCACTGGCGAAAATTTTGATAATTATGAGAACTTGATGAAAGCCATAAGGATCATCAATTCGGATAAGGGAATCAACATAGGAGCTCGGCATATCACGATTTCAACGGTGGGAGTTGTGCCGGGTATCCAACGCTTAGCCCAAGAAAAGATACAGGTAGAGTTAGCCATTTCTTTGCATGGCTATGATAATCCTTCGCGTAATGTACTCATGCCGGTCAATAAAAAATACCCATTTGATGAACTGATTGCTGCTTGTAGGGAATATGTCAAATTAACCAAGCGTCAAATCACTTTCGAATACATCCTTATCAAAGATGTGACCTGCACAGAGAATGCTGTCCAAGCCTTAAAAAAGGCCTTT
>JAHFGF010000096.1 GCA_023247595.1 Candidatus Omnitrophota bacterium | reverse complement strand
GATGCGTGCGTGATATTCATTGTAAATAACATCCTTTTCAGCCTCACGGATTTTCTGAATAACCACCTGTTTTGCCGTCTGAGCGGCGATGCGACCGAATTCATCTGAACGGATTTCCTGAGTTCCGGCATAAGCGCGAATTTTTCCGGATTTACGGTCTAATTTGGCTGTCACGTCTTCTTCTTTGCCAACCGTCCATACTTTTTTAGCTGCCGAGGCAACCGCTGCTTCAACCGCCGCGATAAGCGTTTCCTTGTCGATGCCCTTATCACGCTCTAATTGTTCAAGTATTGCCAATAATTCTGTCTCCATGTTTTTTCCTTCCTAACTTATTTTCATCGGCGATGCAAAGCTCAGATCAAAAGACCTGCACAGCCTTTAAAATATTGCCGATCGGTATTGTGATTTCTCCGTATTTTTGAGTTTCTACTAAAACAGTACTTTCTGATACTTGGGTAAGTATACCGGTATATTCGCGTTTGCCCCCCACTGGGCCGGATAAATGAAATCGAAGTTCCTGATGAACAGCTCTTAAAAAATCTTTTTTCGTTGTCAACGCCCGATCCAATCCCGGCGAAGACACTTCCAAAGAATATTCCTGTGAAATAGCCAGTTGGGCATCCAGCGTTTCAACAAGCTTACGGTTTAAAAAAGAACATTCTTCCATCGATATGCCGCCAGCCGGACGGTCAGCCAACACCTGAACCGCAACTTCGCCTCCATGCCGTCGGACATTCAATTCAATCAAATCCATCCCAGCCTCATCACAAATCGGCTGGGCCAGCTTAAGCAAATTTTTTTTTAATTCCTCAGGAGTAAGCATTACTTCGCCAGCAATTCCATCATTTTAGCAACCACTTGATCTTTATTAACAACCAAAACTTCCTGCGTTCTACGATTCTTAATTTCCACAGACCCTTCCGCCAGCTTGCGTTTACCGATGATGATTTTCCAAGGAATGCCAATGAGATCCGCGTCATTAAACTTGCGGCCGGCACTCTCGTCACGGTCATCTAATAAAACATCCAAACGGTTTTTTCTTAAGTCATCATAATATTTCATCGCGAGCGACATGCTTTGGGCATCGGTGACTTGCAGCGGCAAGATTTCCGCATCAAACGGAGCGACTTCCCGGGGCCAAATGATTCCGGAATCATCATGGCTGGCCTCGATGATGGCCGCGATCATGCGGCTGACCCCGATGCCATAACATCCCATGATGATGGGTTTTCGTTTGCCATCTTCATCTAAATACAGCGCCTGAAGGGCATCACTGTACTTTGTTCCCAATTGAAAAATATGACCAAGCTCTATAGCTATTTTCTTGACCATCAATCCGTCAGAACATTTTTTGCATTTTTCGTTTTCTTTAAAATCTTCCTTTAATCCATGCGCATTACCGCAGGATGAGCACTCAACAACATGATCTTCTCCGATGGGAGCTGTTATTAAAAATTCATGCGAAAGATCCCCGCCCATAGCGCCGGAATCTGCCTCGACAATAATGGGATTTAAACCGCAGCGGTTAAAAATATTTTTATAGGCCGCGTACATCAATTGATAATTTTTATTCAGGCCTTCTTTGTTTGTGTCAAAACTATAGGCATCTTTCATAATAAATTCACAGGCCCGGACAATTCCAAAACGCGTTCTTAACTCATCACGGAATTTACTTTGAATCTGATACAGCGTGACTGGAAGCTGACGGTACGACTGGACATAGGACCTGACTATTTCGGTAATGACTTCTTCATGCGTCGGACCAAGGCACATCTGCTTGCCTTTATTATCCTTAAATTTGATCATGATCTCCGCGAGAGTTTTATCGCGGCCGGTACGCTGCCATAATTCCATCGGCTGCAGGCAAGTTAGAAATAATTCGTGGGCTCCGGCGGCATTCATTTCCTGACGGATAACATCTTCCACCCGTTTAAGAACGCGCAAACCCAACGGCAAATAACAATAAACACCGGCCGATAGCATGTGCACCAATCCCGCCCTTAACGATAGCTGATGGCTGAGCGCCTCCGTTCCAATCGGTATTTCTTTAGACGTCGGGATAAAAAATTTAGACCATAACATAAAACTGCATCCTTTTACTCAAACATTCCCGCTGGAAGCGGAACATTTAACTTAACGAATTTCTTGGCAAATGACGGCCGTCGATGATTTAGAACCCAATCGCCATGGACTTTTCCATGGTCATCAATTTGTGTTTGCTTGAACGTGAATACATCGATTAATTCAATCTTACCGTTTCCGTCTTTCATGGAAACCAGATCAGTAATATTGGTCACACGACGGACACCGTCCAGATATAACTCAGCATAAACGATTAAATCAATAGCATTGGCCAGCTGTTCCTGAATCTGCTCGCCCGAAAGGCGGATTCCAGACATCAGCATCATGGTAATCATTCGGTTAAAACATTCTTGCGGCGAATCGGCGTGGACGATAGCGAGCGCTCCAGAGTGGCCTGAACTAATGGACTGCACCATGTCCAGAATTTCATCTCCGCGGACTTCCCCGACAATAATCCTGTCCGGACGCATACGCAGAGAGTTAATAAATAAATCTCTGATGCTCACCGCCCCCTTGCCTTCAATGTTGGCAGGTTTGGCTTGTAAACCAACGACGTGTTCTTGTCTGAGCCTAAGTTCCGCTGTGTCTTCGATGGTGATGATGCGTTCATGATTAGAAATATGCCCGGACAAAACGTTTAACAGCGTTGTTTTACCGCAACCGGTCGCGCCGCAAAACACAATATTCAATTTAGCTTTAATGGCGGCAACAAGAAAATCAGCCATGGCTTTGTTGATCGTTTTCTTTTCCATCAAATCTTCAATTCCGGTTAACTCTTTTAAATATTTTCGAATGGTAATGACCGGCCCGACCATGGCGCAAGGCGGAAGCAAAACGTTCACGCGCGAACCGTCAGGCAGTGAAAAATCAACATATGGGGAAGATTCATCCACGCGCCGGCTGGTGGTGGCGCTGGCTAAGATTTTCTGAACGGTATGCATCAAATCATCATGATTTCGAAATTGAACAGCGCACAGTTCAATCTTTCCGTGGCGCTGAATGTAAACCTGCTTGGGGCCGTTAATCATGATTTCTGTAATTGTCGGATCTTCAACCAACGGGCGGATAGGACCAAGGCTTACGACCGCGCTGACGAGCTCGCGGATGATAGCGGCGCGCTCATCAAAGGTCATCTCCATTTTTTGTTCCTTACACAGCTCAATAATGGCGCTGTCCACGAACACGCGCAGATGATCCTCACTCATAGAATCCTTAACTTTCAAGAAATTCGTCTTGGAAATCAAGTAGTGATGAATTCTTGATTTAATATCATCATGTTCCATGTTTTAATCTCTCCTTTAAAAAGTGAAAATTCAGCTGATATTTTAACTTACGGAATCAACCGATGCCAGATATTTGTCAGCCGGTCAAAAAGTCCAATTCTTTCAAAATCAACGTAAAACACAAATAAAGCCAGAAAAATAATGAGGCTGAATCCAATTTTCATAATCCATTCTTCCACCTGCTGAGGAAGCGGCTTTTTGCGAATCTTTTCAATCGCCAATAATAACAAGTGCCCGCCGTCCAAAGGAATAATCGGAAGCAGGTTAAAGATGGCCAAACTAGCGGAAATCACCCCAACCATGTGAAGTAAAAATGCAAAACCTACCGAAGTGGCATATTTAATGACAAAGAAAATACCAACAATCCCCATGGCTTCTTTGGCGGAACGCAAGCCGATCGCCATTTCATACAAGCCTTTATAGGTTTTTAAAGTAATGTCCCATAATTCCTCACCGGCCTTAACCAGCGCTTCCCCAAAGCTGTATCGGACAACCACCATATCATCCGCTGATTTAATTCTGATTGGTGAAACCCCGACCCTTCGCGTGGAATGATCCTTACCGAAAATATCCTTTTGCTTGTATATTTCAGGAACGACGGGAATCTTAAGCTCTGCGCCTTCCCTTTCCACAGTAAAAACGAGTTCATTACCTTTGGACTCGGTTATATAATCCTGCAGGCCGGGCCAATTCAGGATTTCTTTTTCATCAATGGCTAAGACACGATCCTTAATCAGTAACCCTGCTTTTTGCGCCGGAGACCCTTCAAGGATTTCCCCAATCTGGGCTTCAATTTTCTGATTGGATAAATCCATATCCACATAACCCATCATGAACACCGCACAAAAGCAAAAATAGGCAAAAACAATATTAACAACCGGACCCATAAGGACAATCAACGACCGGTGCCCAACGGATTTGGAAAAATATTCATCCGGCGCGCCTTTGCACTGATTACGTTCATCTCCGGCCATCTTGACATAACCGCCCAGAGGAATAGCGCACAATCGAAATTCCGTACCGTTGTGTATAAACGAAAATAATTTCTTGCCCATTCCAAGAGCAAACTGCTCTACCTTTACTCCCAATTTTTTAGCGGTTATAAAATGTCCCCATTCATGAACAAGAATGAGCACGCTTAAGACAATCAAAAATATAATCGTATCCATTAGAGTATGTTCCTTGCTTCTTCGCGCGCCCAGAGATCAACCTGTAAAATCTGATTCAAATCCGGATTGCGAATCAATTTATGTTTTAAAACAATGCGTTCAACGACATCATAAATCTTCGTAAATGGTATTTCGTTCTTTAAAAATGCCTCAACAGCTATTTCATCCGCAGCATTTAAGACGCAGGGTAAACTGCCTCCTTTTTTAGCCACGTAAAGCGCTAAAGCCAACGCAGGAAATTTTTTGAGATCAGGCTTTTCAAACGTCAGCGCTTTTAATTTGTAAAAATCCAAACTAGGCAACAACGTGTTCATCCGATGAGGATACGTCAGCGCGTATTGAATAGGCAGGCGCATGTCGGTTACGGCCAGCTGCGCCATAATTGACCCGTCCACATATTCCACCATGGAATGAATAATCGCTTCCGGATGGACAAGCACGTTAATTTCATCCGCGTTCAAACCAAAGAGCTTCTGCGCCTCTATAACTTCAAAACCTTTATTCATCAGCGTCGCGGAATCAACAGTAATCTTCGGGCCCATCTTCCATCGCGGGTGATTTAAAATCTGTTTGACGGTCAGTCGGTTAAACTTTGAAGCACTCACCCGTAATAACGCGCCACCCGAAGCTGTCAGTAAAACTTTTTTGAGCTCCTGCCTTTTTTGACCTTGCAGGCATTGAAAGATTGCGCTTTGTTCGCTATCTATCGGAATGATTGTGGCTTTAAATTTTTTGGCCTCTTGCATCAAAATATCGCCGGCCACAACCAAGGCTTCTTTATTAGCCGGAGCCACTATTTTTCCCGCCCGGACAGCAGCCAGAAAAGGCATCAACGCAGCGCTTCCCCTCATGGCAATCACAACAATGTCGGCCGACGGCAATGACGCCAGCATGGGCAAATCTTCTGAAACGCTGCAGACTTTGGGCGGATGAGATGAAAACATTCCTTTGACTCTCGGAATATCCGCATCCGAAACAGCAATATATTTTGCCCCGTATTTACGCGCCTGGCTGACGAGCAACTTACTGTTACGATACGCCGTCAGGGCCACCACATTAAAAAGTTCACGGTAACGGTCAATCACCTTAAGCGTATTAATGCCGATTGAACCGGTAGAGCCCAGGATAACGATATTTTTTTTCTTCATGGATGAATGAGATGAACCGTATCCAATGTTGAACTCATATACATATAAAAGGCCGGAGCCGAAAACAATAGACTGTCAATCACATCCAGCACTCCGCCCATGCCTGGGAGCAATTTACCGGAGTCTTTCACATTGCAATCCCGCTTAATTAACGATTCCGAAAGATCACCCAACTGCCCCAGACCTCCAAAAAACGCGCCCATGAGAGAGACGTGTATGACGGAAAAATGCGGCAGTTCCGGCAATAGCGATTTACAAAGAACAGCTGTGATGATACTAAATAAAAAACTTCCGGCAGCGCCTTCAATTGATTTGTTCGGACTGACTTTAGGCAATAACGGATGTTTGCCAAACTTGCTTCCAATTAATAGCGCCCCGATATCTCCGGATTTTGTCACCAATAAAATAAAAGCTAAAAGTTTAACTCCTTCTAAACCCGGCAGCATTAGGCGAATCTTTACTAAAAAACTAAAAAACCAGGACACATACAAAACCCCGAACAAAGTCGTTGAAAGCCCCACAATCGCGTTACGGGTATCTGCCCGACGGAATTGCAGCATCATGATCATGAGAAAACCGATAACAATAAACAAAAGTTCCCAATTTTTTGTAAGCTCAAAGCGCGTAAAAATCGACAAAGGAATTAAAGTGCCTATAAAAATCCCTGTATAGCTGTAAATTGGGATGTCTTTTTTT
>JAHFGF010000095.1 GCA_023247595.1 Candidatus Omnitrophota bacterium | reverse complement strand
ATGATACTCCCACCCATAATATTTCTTTGCGTTTCTTGGGGGCGAAAAATTTTGAATAACTTATAAAATCATCATCGTTAAAAAATGAACCTACAATCTTTTCATCGGTTTCTTTGATGGATTTCCAATCTGATGGCATTTTTTCGACGATCTCTAATAATAATTTCTCTGCACCAGACATATCGCCTTTTTCCATCAAAGAATTTACCAACATATACATATCTTCCGCGGTTTTTTCAGTGGAATTCGTTTTTGGATCGGCCCCAAGCTCTTGCGCATTAACTGCAGAACTCAAAATCATCAACATGACCGTCATAACATAAATACTTCTTTTATACATTTTCTTGCCTCCTCCATAATGCCATCTATTAGATAAATAGTGGGCAGAAATAAGCCGAACGTTTTCTGCTTACCACCTACAACTTATTCCTTACTTCTTTTACAAACGAACCGCCGCTCCTTGCTTTCTCGACGGCTGAAAGCCATCCGCTATATCGCTGCGTGACTTCCTTCGGGGGCATGCGTGGAATAAATTCAGCTTCAACGCGGCGGAACTTTTCCAAATCATCGACGGTGTACAGACCGCATTGGACTCCGGCCAAATGCGCGGCACCCAGAACCGTTGAATCAATTGTCTCGGGACGGATGATGCGCGCGCCCAACACATCCGCCTGAAACTGCATCAAAAAATTATTCTGACAGGCTCCTCCGTCGACTTTTAAAACCGGAATGTTCTGGCCGGATTCTTTTTTCATCACCTCAAAAACATCTTTCGATTGATACGCAATGGATTCCAAAGCCGCGCGGATGATATGGCCGGCATTCGCTCCCCGCGTCAAACCGCAAATCACGCCGCGGGCATCCGCGTCCCAATACGGCGCTCCCAATCCGGTAAACGCCGGAACAATGTATACTCCGTTTGTATCCTTTAATCCCTTAATCAACTTTTCACTTTCCGACGAAGATTTAATGATCTTAAGCCCATCCCGCAGCCATTGCATGACCGCGCCTGCGATAAAGACCGCGCCCTCGAGCGCGAAAACAGGATGACCGTGAATGTCGCAGGCCAGCGTCGTTAATAAGCCTTTTTTACTGCCGACAAATTTTGATCCCGTATTTAACATCATAAAACAGCCGGTCCCATAAGTATTTTTAACACTGCCGGGCGCAAAACATCCCTGGCCATAAAGCGCGGACTGCTGATCGCCCATCACCGCCTTAATCGGAATTCCCGACGGGAAAAGAGGCGCGCATTCTGTTTTTCCAAACTCAGCGCTGGAATGCAGCACTGCGGGAAGCATGGACGCGGGAATCTTAAATGTTTTTACAATTTCGTTGTCCCACTTTTTCGTATGAATATTAAAAAGCATGGTGCGCGACGCGTTGGTCATGTCGGTCGCGTGAGATTTTCCGCCAGTGAGTTTCCAAATCAACCAACTATCAATTGTGCCGAAGGCAACTTCACCTTTAACCGCTTTTTGGCGCAAGCCAGGCACATGTTCAAGCAGCCAGCGGATTTTTGTTCCAGAAAAATATGGGTCCAGCACAAGGCCTGTTTTGCGACGGATAACATCTTTAATATTTTGCAATTCACTCGACTGGCACATCGGGGCTGTCCTGCGGCACTGCCAGACAATGGCGCGGTGCGCTGGCTTGGAAGTTTTCCTGTCCCAGACAACCGTTGTTTCTCTTTGATTGGTAATACCGATAGCCGCAATTTGAGTGGCTTTGATTCCGGAAAGCCCGACGGCTTTCTTGATGACATTACGGCAGGAATCCCAAATTTCTTCGGCATCATGTTCAACCCAGCCTGGCTTAGGATAATACTGTTTAAATTCCTGATACGCCTTGGAAAGAATCTTTCCTTTGCCGTCAAAAATAAATGCCCGGCTGCCCGTCGTGCCTTGATCTATGGCCAGAAGATATTCTTTCATGATTTATCAATGAATCTCAAAAGGTTCTCACCAATTTTTGCCATAATAACTTTCGGTTTCACATAAAAAGCCTTATAAATCATTTTCGTGCAAAATATATTCTTATGTGGAACCCTATCTTTGACTAGTTTATATCTAATAGATTGATATTTAAGTCTTTATTTTTGAATGATTTGCAATAATTTTATATCTAGAAATATGTTTTTTATAGCTAATTGACCGCCCTCCACATCCCTTTAGGTCGACGACCCTCATAATAAATCTTTCCATCCGCTTTTAATTCTTGGAGCATATTTGATAAATCTTTGGATTTACACTCAGAAAAACCTGTAATCAGACTTTCAACCGTTGATGGCTTTCCACCCTTAATATGATTGAGAATCAATTCCTTAATCTGATGCCGGGATAATCCTTTTAATCGGGTGTGTTTTCCGCTTTGTCCGATAGTTTCATAATAACGCTGAGAAAGAATATACTTTGTACCACGGCCTTTTCCAACAGCTTCAATCATCCCATAATTAAGAAATTTATTTCTAAACTCTGGTCTTTCAATTTTTTGTTTCTCTCGAATTTTTTCAAGTTCAAAAATTTCCTCAAAAGACAAATCAATGTTACGTTCATTCGTGATGCGATCGAGATACAAAATAAAATCTTTATCTTTTACCTGAGCGGGAATAGATAGACGAACAGCGTAAGAATCACTCCGTGAGAGATCCGGTAAACCTTTACCATCACGAATTGCTCGTTCAAAAATATCATCAAGCCCCTGACTGGAGCGCTCAGCAAAACCAATTTTCTCAAATGCTTCTGCCAAAAAACGATTGCGCCATTTTCTTTCAGTAAGAACGTTTTCCAAAGTAATACCTGGAGGAAACCCTCCCGGACTTTCGATTTGAAATTTCTGAGGGGAAGCCTTAATAAACACCGACTGGCCTTGAATAGAATAATCCCGATGCATCACAGCGTTATGTACAGCTTCGCGAATTGATTTTTCATCGAAGGCCCAGATTTCTCTCTGAACAAAACCTTGTTGAAATGGAATTCTAATATTTCGGGCATTGATGGTTTCCCATATCTCCTTATCAATAGAGACAAAAGGCTCTCTCCAATTCTTACGAAAATCATAATGCGTCTGCTTTGGATCATTTCGCCATTCGAAAATAATTTCTACATCAGGCAAATATTGTCTCAAAGCCTCATTCTTCCCGACAAGAATCAAACCCGCAAATGTAACTCCATTGGTAACCATAAGACCTGTATTTCTCAAAACTTTGTCATCATCAAAAGATGCATACTCCTTACGGCCCGATTTCTCCACCCATTTCTGCCGAAACATGTTAATGGCCTGTCTATCCAGATCATCTATTAACAACCCTGAAACCACCTGCGATGTAAAATCTGGTTGCGCTTCATTCAAAATCTCCCGTGTCTTTTGGTCATCCATTTCTCCCAAAGATTCTCCACGACGAACAGGATAAGTATATTTGTCCCCCTTCCCACCTGATTTTATTCGCGTAGCGGGAGGATGCACAAAAAAAAGAAATATAAGGATCCTTTTTCCATGATACTCAAATTCTTCCACATCGGTATGTATTTTAAGTCGCTCCCATATCTCCTGCGAAAGCTTAGAGTGCGTTCCGATTCTGTATTCTGTTCCCCTAACCTCACGAGGTTTTTCCTGAACCCCAAGGATCAATTTTCCGCCTCTGCCGTTGGCAATAGCTGCGCAATAATCAAATAAACTACCGTGGCTGTCATCAAACTTACTGACAGCTAGTTTGAATTCGAGATCAATATCTTCTGATTGCTGAATATATTTCTCAAATAAAGCGATGCTGGTCTTCATCATCAAAAATTTACCTCAATGCCTCGGACGTGCGTTATTTCAAAAATTTATCTACTCTTAAGCGCGAATATTCGACTGCTTTGAAAGTCTCTCGGAATCAAAGCCCAAGTCTTTTTTTATTAGCCTGAAATGATTTCTCGTCGGTAAAGATCTGGTGGGCGAGCGCGTTTTTATCAAGGCCGTTATCAAAGTCGTATTCAATTATGGCCATGATGCGCACCAAATCCATTAAAGGCTGCAGCAGCATCGACGGATTTTGTTTCGACATGTCATCAATCATCTGCGCGTAATGCATGGGGTCTTTCTGAATTTTTCCGCCTTCCCCGGCGAGTTTTTGCATATAGTGAGAAATCGTTACGGCTTTGGCTTTTTTGTCGATGAGTAACGGCCAGGCTTTGGAAGATTTATCCAGCGAAGCCCATAAATCGCTGACGGAAACAACGTCCTTCACATAAGAAGACGGAACGTTTTCATAGAGTTTGTCCCTGTTTAATATTGAGGCCGCTTGGAAGGCAGCCACTTGCTGAGCATCCTGCGCTGTTTTAACAGCATAGGCCTGCTGGATCTGCTCATAGGCCGCATGGTCGACGAGATCTTTGGCCAGCAATGCCTGCTGATATTCTGCCAGCGATTTTTGCTGCTCAACAGCCATCATCTGTGCGACCGCCGCATTCTGAGCATATTGCTGAGCTTGGCTGGCCTGAACATTTTGGACATACTGCTGGGCTTGGATAGCCTGAAAAGCTTGCTGCAATTGCCTATCTTGAACAACCTTGATTTGCAATGCGGTCTGTTGAGCCAAGACCTGGTCTCGACGGACCGAGGCTATTTGATACGCGGCAATCTCCTGGGCCATTTGTTGGGCCATGAACTGCTGCGCGGCCTGTTCCTGCGCCGCGCGCACAACTATGGCTTCCTTTTGTGCCTGCACATATTGCTGAACCGCGGCCTGCTGATAGGCCAACATGTATTGACGAATGATTTCCTGCTGTTGCCGTCGGACGATTTCCTGTTCAATGACCTGCTGTTCAATCAGTTGACGCTGTTTGATTTCCGCAACCGCGCCGCCCGCCCAGGCAGAGGAAGGACAAAGCTGAAAACATAAAAGGAAAAGAAAAATTAGCGCTGGATTCATTATTTTATTTTTTTGATTTTGTTCTTAAGAAGCAAAATGATTATAACAAAAAGCGCGCAGGCCTCCGCAAAAAAATCCCCAATTATTCCATAGACGGTTGGTTGGGTTAATGGATGAATTTTAAAAATTCCCGCGCCTTCACGCTCAAGTTCAATGGAATCTTGTTTTTCAATGACGCCTCGATGATTGGCCCGAAATGTTAAACCTGTATTGGCGACACTAACCACATCTCTGCCGGTTTCAACGGCCCGCATGACGGCATTTTGCGCGTGCATCATCATGGCCGATGGTTTTTTAAACCATCCGTCATTAAGCATGACGACAATAAAGGCCGCGTCTTTCTCAGCTAATTGTCTGGCCGCGGAAGGGTAACACGACTCCGAACAAATCAGGACTCCAAAATTCAATGACCGTTTGTCGTGTGTAGTCAAACGAAAGACATTTAAATCCTGCCCCGGAGTGAAATCAAAACTATGGATATCCATTAACTGATGAATCTTGCGCCACGATTGATCGGGCCAAGGATATTCGCTCAACGGCACTAAGAATTTTTTGTGATGCTCCCCTTGCGTCTGACCGTCGGAATCCAAAACAACAGCGCTGTTAAAATTTTCGCCGTTATATATAGGAACAGCGCCGAAAATAAAGACAGCATTCTTTTCCAGGGCTAATTGTTTCATCCGCCCAAACCAAAGCGCATCTTTAAAAATATCCGCCGGATATGCTGTTTCCGGCCATACAATCACATCCGCTTTTTTATTTTCCAAAGCCTTGCGTGTCCAATCCATATGGACCTGAACATTCCTTTCGAAATCTTCAAGGCTTGTCTTTTTTGACGGAGATATGTTCGGCTGAATAGCCGCTATTGAAATGGAGGATTCCTTGGACGGACTTTCAAAAACTTTCCAGCTTCCATAAGCATAGTTTAATAAAAATAATCCCAGGGCCAATCCGAGATAATATTTCCGCTCTCGAGGAAACTCAAACGATAAATACAAACCGTAATTAACCAAAATCACAACAAAGGCAACCGCGTAAGACCCGCCCAATGAAGCCAGCTGAATCAGCTCGGGCATAAAGCTCTGAGAGTTTCCGAGGCTAAAACAAAATCCATTTAAGATCATCGTCCGAAGCCATTCACTGGCAACCCACGCCGACGGAATATATAGCAATCCGACGGCCGGATGAGCAAACCTCCGGTATAAAATAACAAAAATCACCGGTTGAATAGTCAGGGCAAAAATAAAAATGAGCGTACCCACCGCATGAACGGGCCACAGCCAAATCAATAGCAAGCTGTAAACGCAAATCCCAAATGCTAAGCCAACACACAACCGGATTTTTAAATCTGAATTTTTGAGACAGAAGAAAAAAGGAACCAGGGCAAACCAAGCCGCCGGCCAAAATCCGAATTTGAAAAAATCATTCGGAAAGGAGAGGCAATACAATATCGCGGAACTTAAAATGAAGAATATCATGAGA
>JAHFGF010000094.1 GCA_023247595.1 Candidatus Omnitrophota bacterium | reverse complement strand
TGACGTCCGTACAACAAATCGATCAAGCAAAACCAGAAAGCGGACGTCGAGATACTGACAACAACAAAAAGCTATTACTTACACGGAAGTCAGTAATCCATACGGCTCCACGATCCGCTAGCTCATTATTCTAATGATTCTTTAAGGAAATGAACTAAGGATCAAGTCGCCTTTATGGCTTAAACGGAATCTCTCCCGCTTAAAGCGCGTTATGTCGAACTCACATTATTTAAATTCCATTGGATTCGATTTCGAATAAAAATACCCTGGAAATCGGGGCGGAGGAATATTTTTCCGGCACCGTGCTTTTCACCGTCGTGTAAAAGCGAATTTTCGAATATTTCTTAATATCAACACCCGATTGACTCATGACCATAAACAGCTTACGCAAACGGTTCTTTTTTCTTTTTTCATTCTGATCACGCGCGATAGCCTCTATCAATCCGGCATATTTCTGCGGGGAGATGCGCTTTTTAAAAACCTCAATATCGATAGGTTCCTCCTCGCCATTTTTTATCCCAATAAATGAAATAACCGCAATCTCAGGACGATCAATGATGCCGGCAAAAGTTGGATAGCACGCGAACGGCCAAGACTTTATCTTATGGGAAAGACCGAACAAGACATTTATGAAAATCAATATTGAACCGACAATTTTAATTCCAATGGTCACATAGGAATCAGCGGACGCATCTTTATGTTGAAGCTGTAAACGAACACTGCACAGCCGAGAATCCGCGATTTTTCTATAAATAGCCTTTCCTATCTGCGGAACCGGCCATATCCACAATAACAGCCATACGAACCAAAACATGGGAATACGAACCGCCAACGCACGGTAAGCTTCAAAACCTTTCCATTTATTTTTACCGATAGCGACATGCATATCCTGCGCCAACTCCGGAGAATCAACCCAGGCCAGACCAAAATAATTAAGTTGAGCATTATCAAGCGCGTTGACATAAACGATACGTTCGAAAATATCGAATCGCTGCAAGACCGCTATCGTCCGACGACAAATCTTACAATTACCGTCGTAAAGAACAAATAGATTTTCTTTAAAGAATATCTTACCCAACCTGCCAAAGATACCGGCCCAATTAATAAAGGACAGATAACAAATCTGCAATGGAATAAATGAAATGAACATAAACGCCTTCGTCATGTTATGAAACATCAACCCTCCGGCCACAGCCACCCAACGCAAAAATGGAAAAAGAATTAACCCTATAAAGGTCAATTCAAACACCATTGTGGCCAAACCAGTCATCTTATAAAGCCATGGGTAATGGTCAATGCGAAATGCCGGTGTCCATCCGCTTAATTCAAACCATTTAGCGTACATCTGATTTCTCACATTGTCCGAAAATGCCCAGTGCCATTGAAATTTTAAGAATTTCCATAAACCCGGAAAAAAATAAATAACACCCATCAAAATCCAAATAAATCGCAGCGGCAACGCGTATTGTCGCGACTTTTCCGTAGGCGTTAATTGGTATCCTTTGTCAGCATGGCGAATACCTTTAAAAATTGAATCTACGGATAAAACATCCGCGCACGCGCCGGAACCTATAATAGCCATGAACCAAAGCAGATGATGATAATGATCCGCTTTTCCGTAAAATTGCGGGATACCAAAAACATACCAACCCGTAACCACCGCCACCCATGCGGACGTCTTCGTCAAAAAACCAATCATAGCAAAAATGCAACTTACGATAAAAACGTCTGAAATGAAACTAACGAGTACGGGATTAATTGGAATATGACTTAGTAAAAACTTACAGCCAAACGGCGGAATTATCAACTCGGGCGGCAATTGACTAAACCAAAGAACCTTTTCTTTATCAAACCAAAACAAAACAAAACCAAAAAAAATAATTCTAAAGACAGCCAAATTCCAGACGGAATCTTTCTCAAGAAAAAAAGCGGTAAGCAATCGCTTTGAAGCAGGAATCACTAAAAATACGAAGAATAGAGAAATAAAAGAGACAACGGCGAGACGGTCAGCCCTTTTTAGATAGAAATCGACAGGATAACTGCCCTCAATCAAAGAACTGAGCCAAGGAACAGTTTTTGTAACACAGATAGGTTCTATGCAAGGGCGCAAAAAAAATATATATATTGCGGCAAAACAAAACGCTAAACCAGCTCCCCACTGTAAAGCTCTTTTAATATGCATATTTATTTCCTTTCTATTCTAGCCTTCCGAAGCTCTTCCAACGCATCAGCCGCTTTTTTCGAACCGGGTTTTAATTCCAGCGCTCTTAAAAAATCCGCCTCAGCTTTTTCAAAAAACTTTTTATCCAAATAAACATATCCGCGTTCCAGATAAATCTGTTCGTTAGACCCGTCCATTTTAATACAGCGGTTTAAGTCGGCGAGCGCTTCATCATACTTCCCCATTTTGGCATAGGCCAATCCGCGGGAACGCAAAATACTGCTATCTTTAGGCGCCATCCTCAAGCCAGCTGAGAAATCTTTAACTGCCTTATCAAACAAAGACAACTCATCAAATATTTTTCCACGATTATATAAACTGGCCGCATCATTTGGCTCTAAATCCAATGCCTTGGAAAAATCCATGATGGCCACATCATACAATCCCTTTGTTCCTGCTGCCATGCCGTGATAAAACTGGTATTCCGCCCGGCGAGGTTCCAAGGCAACCGCCTTGTCAAAATCAGCCAAGGCCTTATCGTGAAATTCCAATTCCTGATAAATCTTTCCTCTCTTAAAATACAATTCCTTTTCATCCATTCCCAAAGCAATGGCTTTGGAAAAATCACTGACAGCTTTATCGTACAATTTCTGAATACTGTAAGAAATGCCGCGGTTGAAATAAGCCTCGGCCATCTGCGGGTTGATTTCAAGGGCTCTAGAAAAATCAGAAACAGCGTCGTCATACAACTTTTTATTCGCGTACGCCAATCCGCGCTTGTTAAACAAAAGCGGATCATTGGGAGTTAGCTCAATTGCTTTTGAATAATCATGAATAGCATTATTAAAAACGCCCAGCGTTACATAAGCCTCGGCGCGGCCGTAATAGGCCTTAAGATTATTGGGCTCAATGAATAACACTTTATTGTAGTCAAAGACCGCTTGATCATTAATGCCGAATTTTCGAAAGGCAGAGGCGCGCTCAAGGTAGGCTTTTAAATAAACCTGGTCCTGACCAATGGCTTGCGAAAAATCGTCAATCGCGCTTTCATAGCGGCCATTGGCGACTTTCAATAAACCGCTTTCAAAATATTGTTCTTTGGTAATGGCGTAAACAGGAAGGGTCAGAGTAAAAATGAATAAAAATAAAAGCAGCAATCTAATCATGAAGCCAAATCCGAAAAATCTTGCTTAAGGACTGGTACTATTTGAAGGAAATATCTTGGGCGTATTCTCAAGACGCAAATTGATCTTTGACAACTGTGTTTTGATAAGCCCCGCACGCTGAGCAGATAAAGGTATAGCTTGTCCGAAAATACCTGACCTGCTTGCGCTGAAATGATTTCTGGGCGCAGTCGATAATCAAAAACTGCTGCATCGACGCTGTCTGGCGCTGAGGTTCAACCACCAGGCGGTGGCCGCGGGTGGTCAATTCTTCATACGCCCCGCAAATCGTACAATTTAATGTATCCATGCGCTGGGTTAAATCAATGCCCTTGGCCCTGGCGTCGTCGATGATTCCTTTTAAATCAGAAACCAGCTTCCGGTATTCTTTTGATTCTGAAGGTTCGTCCTGATTGCTGCGCTGGTTAGACATCATTATCTCCTTTGCTTAGGAAATACAATACATGATAACTTTAGAGAACTGAAAGCATGCCGCTGACACGCACGAATTTTTCCCGGGGCTTGCCGATTTTTAAACCCCGTTCCACTTCCGCGGCGTCAATTTTTTTCCAATCAGAAAAAGAAACAGGACGGATTTCTTTTGTTTTTAGAAATTCTGCCACAGCCTCTGTCGACGGCTGGGGACAAGGAATCAAATGCGCTAGGTCTTCAATCAGACAGTGAACCGTTTCTTCACTGTCGCCTTTATTGGTCCCGATAATCCCGTTCGCGCCGCGTTTGATCCAGCCCGTGGTATATAATCCGGTAAAAATCTGTTCGGAATCCATGATGCGCCCTTTTTGATTGGGGATAATCCCGGCGTTCGGCTGAAACGGCAAGCCTTTAACCGGAACGCCCTGATAACCAACGCTGCGGAAAACTAAACCGCACGCGATGGATTCTTTCAAGCCGGTGCCTCTCACCTTTTGCATGTGCGGCTCGCCGACCAACTGATTTTTTTCAAACGTCACACTCTGAACTCTTCCCTGACCCAAAATTTCCTGCGGGCTTTTACAAAAATGCAGAAAGAACTTTCGTTTTTTCCCCTCATGCTTGATCGCCGCTAAATCTTTTAGAATTTCAAAATTCTTTAACCGGACATGGTCTTCCAATTCCTTTTGGCTGGCTTCATTAACAATCAAATCTTCCGGGTTAATGACCGGATTACAATCCGCCAATTCAGCGAATTCACGGATTTCAATAGGAGTAAACGCGGCCTGAACCGGTCCCCGACGGCCGAAGCAATGAACCTCTTTGATTTTGCTTGAGGCCAACGCGTCTAACGCGTTTTGGGCAATGTCGGTGCCTTTTAATTCATCGACCGTCTTTAATAAAATCCGGCAGACATCCATGGCCACATTGCCTTGGCCGATGACAACCGCAATCTCGTGGGAGAAATCAAATTTCAAATCCTGAAAATCCGGATGCCCGTTATACCAACCGACTAATTCGGTTGAAGCGTGCGACCCGACAAGATCCTCACCTTCAATACCCAGCTTGCGATCGGTCTCGGCTCCGGTGGCGATAATGATGGCCTCATAAAACAGCTTCATTTCATTAATCGAGATGTTTTCACCGACATTCACATTGCCGAAAAAAGTAAATTCCGGCCTTAAGGCTTCTTTTTCATAAACCTTGACGACATTTTTTATTTTAGGATGATCAGGCGCAACACCATATCTGACTAAACCATACGGAACGGGCAAACGGTCGAACATATCGACTTTGACTTTGATTTCCAACTTGAATAACGCCGCAACCGCGTAAAAACCGCTGGGACCGCTTCCCACAACAGCTACTCGTAAAGGACGTTCAGCGCTTCCTAAGTTGGACATATGTACCTTGTTCTTTCTTTAGGGAAACACCCTATTTATACTCCGTTAATAAAACAACATGTTCAACACCCAATTGGGAGGCCATATCGACAACCCGCATCACGTAATCGTACTGAACACTTTTATCCCCGCGAATCAACAGCGTCGCGTCTTTTTTATCCTTAAATATCGACGACAATTTGAATTTCAAAAGATCTAAATCAAAACGGAGACTGTATTGCTTATTTTCTAACAAGGCATCGCCAATGGCGTTGATGGTGACGGTCACCTCCAAAGGCGGCTGCTGCATGCTTTTGGATTGCGGAAGCGTGATGCGGATGCTGGACTGAAAAATAAATGGAGTTGCCACCATCACAATCAAGAGTAAAACAATGATCACATCTGTGAGGGGCGTAATATTGATTTCAGCAATGAGACGTTGACTGCGGGACCTTCTCTTCATAACTCTTTCACTGGCCGCAGAGGATATCAACCAGTTCAGAAGAACTCAGCTCCATATCGACCACAAAATGATCAATGCGGCGGACAAAATAATTGTAGGAAATCAATGCCGGCAAAGCAACCATGAGCCCGGCGGCGGTCGCAATGAGCGATTCGCTAATACCACCGATAATAACATTAATACCGCCCACACCATTTAACGAAATATCATGAAACGCGCGCATAATTCCCAAAACTGTTCCCAACAAACCAATATAAATTGCCGTGCTCCCGATTGTGGCGCTGATGCTGATAAACCGTTCCAGCTTGATCGTTTCAACCACAATCTCGCGCTCCATGGCCTGCGACACCAGCTTTTCATTGCGTCCCTGAAGTAAAATGCCAGCCTTCACTACTTTAGCAAACGGCGTATCCGTCCCATCGCACAAGGCCAAAGCCTTTTTAACGTCTTTCTTTTCAAGCAACACACGGATATCGCCCATAAATGCCTGGCGCTTAACCCTGGACAGACGCGTATAAAATAGTACACGTTCAATAATAATCGTTATGGAAATAATGGAACAAATGGCGAGGATATAAACAACAGGACCACCATGATTGATGATGGTAAATAGGTTGCTGCTGGTCGGCACAAACATCTCCTTTGAAAAATTTTTTGGTCAAAGATGCTAAAAATTTTAAAACCGCTTCACTATATCTTTCCACTATTGGGTTGTCAAGGCACAAAACTATAAATGATAAATGATTTTTTGCCTTGACCATCGGACGGCCAATCCCTATATTAACGTGAGTTCGACATAACGCGCTTTAAGCGGGAGAGATTCCGTTTAAGCCATAAAGGCGACTTGATCCTTAGTTCATTTCCTTAAAGAATCATTAGAATAATGAACTAGCGGATCGTGGAGCCGT
>JAHFGF010000093.1 GCA_023247595.1 Candidatus Omnitrophota bacterium | reverse complement strand
TATCCAAAAGCCTTGGCCTATTATTTTAAAGCCGCGGCTGTTGATCCTAAAAACAGTTCTTATTGGAACGATATTGGTCTTGCTTATGAATTGATGGGAGAGCTTAGCAGCGCGCAAAAGGCCTATTTAAGGGCCGTACGGTTAAATCCATCCTATGCCGCACCCTATACGAATTTAGCAATGATTTATCGCAAAAAGCAAAACATCGTTAAGGCGATTTATTATTTAGAGAAACGGATTGAATTAGGAGATCCGGCCGACCCCTGGACTAAGAAAGCCCGCGAAGATCTCAATGATATTTACAGCAGTTCACCTCTCTATCGCGACCGATTTCTGGACGCGGAGACGAAACGATTAAATTTGCAGGCGTCCCAGCAAACGCGTGAGAAATTCAAGGATCAAATACGGGTGGCTAATTCCGAATATGAGAGGGGAATGCTTCTTTTAAAAGAACGAAAAACAAAAGAAGCAATCAGCGCGTTTAACGCGAGTCTGGCTTTTGCGCCGGAAAATCCTAAAGTCGTGCGGGCGCGCAAAGAGGCGATGCGGCAAGAACGGCTCGCGCAGGTTACCGAAGAAGTGAAACAGGGCATGCAGCTGCTTGAGCAGGGGCATGAACAGGCTGCCAAACAAAAGTTTAGTGAAGCGCTCTCCATAATTCCTAATCAATCGAATTAACAATGCTGTTCAATCGTACATCGGATGGATTCTGTTGTTCATGTCGGTAAAAAAAGTATTCCTCATTGACGGTCATGCGTTATGTTACAGGTCTTTTTACGGAATTACCGGGTTAACCAATTCCAAAGGCCAGGCGACAAACGCGGTTTATGGTTTTGTAAGCACGTTGCGCAAGATTCAGAAAGAATTTTCACCGACCCATATGGCGGTCTGCTTTGATACGGGCAAGAAAACAATCCGGCAGGAAAAATTCAAGGAATATAAAATTCAGCGGCCGTCCATGCCGGAAGATTTAATCAGCCAGCTTCCGATTATCAAGGAAGTTTTGAAAGCCTACCGGATTCCAGCCTTTGAATTAGACGGTTATGAAGCGGATGATTTAATTGCCACGATAGTTAAACATCTTAAGTCATCCGGTCCGCAGATTGTCATTGCGACGGATGATAAAGATATGTTCCAGCTTATCGAAGATCAGGTTTTAATCTATAGTTTCCGTCAGGACAAACTCTTGGGGGCTGCTGAAAGTAAAGAGCGGTTTGGAATCGCGCCTACGTTTATTACCGATTATCTGGGCCTTTGCGGGGACACGTCAGACAATATTCCTGGGGTTAAAGGTATTGGAGAGGTAACCGCGCGCAATCTCATCGAACAATTCGGCGGGCTTGAAAATATTTACAATCATATCGATGAAATCAAACAGGCCAAGGTCAAAGAAAAATTGATTGAGCAGAAGGAAATGGCTTTAGTTAGTAAAACATTGGCTGTTCTTGATTCTGACGTTCCCGTGGAATTGGACATGGAACGTTTGGCTGTTCTTGCTCCTGACCAAGAACAATTGGGTGCCCTATTTAATGAGCTTGAATTTAGAAAATTCGCGGCTGAGTATGCTTCTGAAACTTCTACCCAGACGGCAGCGCAAGAGGCGCTTTTAACGGGATGTAAACCGAGTGAGCTTATAGACGTCATCAATAAAACCAAAAAAGTTTCTGTGTTGTTTGATCCCAAGTTTGTTGAAAATGATGAGTCCGTGTTCTTTTTGTCTTCAAAGGATAAAGTCACGCGCATCTCGGCGTCTGAATTAAAGCTCTTTAGTCAAATTCTTGAAAACGCCGAAGTTCGTAAGACGGTCTATGATTCAAAAGTCTTGCGTAAAACATTATTGCGTTTAGGAATGGATTTGCAAGGCATTGAATTCGATGCGCTCTTGGCAGGATATCTTTTGTTAAGCGGGCAATCATCGCTTGACCTTCCGACACTGGTATGGTCGTTTCTTAAGGAATCAGTCAGTGAAGACGACCGTTTAAGACAGGCGCTGGCGTTGGAGAAACTGTCAGATGTTATGCGCTCTGATTTGAAAGAAAAACAATTGTGGCAATTATACGATGAATTGGAATTGCCGCTGTCGACTGTTCTTTCTGAAATGGAAAAGGAAGGCGTCAACATTGATGTGCGGGCCTTACTGAAATTGTCGCAGGATTCGGATGCCAAGATGAAGCAGATGACCGCGCATATTTATTCTCTGGCAGGAGCAGAATTTAATCTCAATTCTCCGAAACAGCTCAGCGAAGTTTTATTTGTCAAATTGAAACTGCCGGTCATTAAAAAAACTAAAACCGGGTTTTCAACCGATGAAGAGGTTCTTTCGCGTTTGGCAGCTAAACATGACATCGCTCAGGTTATTTTGGATTACCGTCAGATTTCTAAATTAAAATCAACGTATATTGATGCCTTACCAAAACTCGTGGATGAACACACACACCGTCTTCACGCAACATTTAATCAGGCCGGGGCTGAAACTGGACGGTTGAGTTCCAATAATCCGAATCTACAGAATATTCCCATCCGAACGGAATTAGGCCGTGAAGTCAGGCGCGCCTTTGTGCCGTTTACTGCGAAGGATTTATTAATGTCGGCGGATTATTCTCAGATTGAGCTTAGGATTTTGGCCCATCTGTCGGGGGATGAAGGTTTGATTAAGGCTTTTAACGATGGACAGGATATTCACGCGTATACGGCAGGTCTTATTTTTGATGTGGCTGAAAAAGATGTGGACGCCAAAATGCGCAATGCCGCCAAACGGGTGAATTTTGGAATCATTTACGGCATCAGCGCCTTTGGCCTGGCCAAGGATTTGGGCGTGTCGAATCCGGAGGCGCAGGATTTTATTGACCGCTATTTTCTGCGATATCCCAAGGTTAAAAGTTTTATGGACCAGGAAATAAAAAAAGCCCAGGATCAGGGTTATGTGACAACCATTTTTCATCGCCGTCGGTATATTCCGGAAATCAACAGCAAAAATATCGGCCTGCGTCAGTTTGCGGAAAGACAGGCAATCAATACTCCCGTCCAGGGTTCCGCTGCCGACTTAATGAAAAAGGCCATGATCCGGATGCATGAATTAATTAAAAAAAGCGGTTTGAAATCCCGGATGATTATTACCGTCCACGACGAATTGGTCTTTAATGTGCCTCAAATGGAAAAAGATAAAATGGCGTCCTTAGTTCGTGAGGCCATGGAACAGGTTTATACGTTTTCGGTGCCGATCACAATCACAGTTAAGGTCGGTAAAAATTGGTTGGAAATGGAAAAAATATAGAAAGGTTGAGCAGTTAAATAAAATTTTAATCGTTCAGCGCTAATCATTCCTATGAGAATCGTTTTTTGTTCATCAGAAGTTGTTCCCTATACAAAGACCGGAGGCCTCGCGGATGTGGCAGGTTCTTTGCCGCAGGCCCTGGAAAAATTAGGCCATGAACTCATCATCCTTACACCGTATTACAAAGCGGTGAAACTCACCGAGGTTAAACCGTATGCGCATAACGAAGTGGCTGTTTCTAAGATCGGTAAGAATATTAAAGTGTATTTAATAGGAAACGAACAGTATTTCGGCCGCGACGGTATTTACGGAGATAAAAATGGAGATTACGCTGATAATCTCGAGAGGTTTTCCTATTTTTGTTATGAATCGCTCCGGCTTTTAAAACGGTTGGAAGCGCCTGTTGATGTGATCCATTGCCATGACTGGCATACCGCGTTAATCCCGGTCTTATTAAAAAATAAGTATCAAAAAGACGCGTTCTTTAAAAATATCAAATCAGTTTTTACCATTCACAATTTGGCGTATCAGGGGGTTTTCCCAAAAGAACAATACAGCCACGTCGGATTAGACCGCGAGCTTTTTCATATTGACGGTTTTGAGTTTTACGACCAGATCAATGTCATGAAAGCGGGGCTTATTTTTTCCGACCGGATTACGACCGTGAGCCCGCAATACGCCATGGAAATTCAGCATCGGGAATTCGGCTGCGGTCTCGACGGTGTTTTGCGTAACCGTCCCGAAGGAGTGGCCGGAATTCTCAACGGCATTGATTATGACATCTGGGATCCGAAAACCGATCCTATGGTTGAATTTCCATATTCCGCGGATGACTGGAGCAATAAAGCGAAAAATAAAGCATCGCTGCAAAAAGCCTTGGGGTTACCGCAAAATGCGAAAGTTCCGCTGTTCGGATTTGTGGGACGGTTGTGTCATCAGAAGGGTCTTGATCTTCTCATTGAATCCATTGATGATTTAATGAGGCAGGATGTGCAGCTTGTCTTCGTCGGCAGCGGAGGGGAACGGTATCATCGTCTTTTGGAGGCCTGTGCCGCGAAGTATCCGCAGAAAATTGGTTTGCATTTAAAATTCGGCGAAGAAATGGCCAGGCGAACCTACGCGGGATCGGATTTCTTTCTCATGCCGTCGGTCTATGAACCCTGTGGTCTGGGACAAATGATTAGTCTTTGTTACGGAACTATTCCAATCGTTCACCGCACCGGTGGGCTGGCAGATAGTATATTCGCCTATGATCCGGTCAGATCCGTCGGAAACGGTTTTGTTTTTTTTCAATATTCACGGGAAGGGTTTGCGTTGTGTTTTCAGCAGGCCATCCGCGCCTACCGCGACCAGGCGCAATTTCAGTCGCTCATCGGCCGCGCGTTTGCCTGCCGGTTCACGTGGGATAAATCCGCTTTGGAATATGAAAAGATTTATAAACGATGATTATTATCGGATTGACAGGCAGCTTAGGGACGGGGAAAAGTACGGTGGCGCGCATGTTCGCGCAATTGGGCGCTGCGGTTATTGACGCGGACGCAGTCGTTCACAGTCTTTTCGGGCACAAAGGAAAAGTTTATTCGTCCGTCGTCAAAGCCTTTGGTAAATTAGTTGCCGGCTCCAACGGTATCGACCGCCGTTTATTAGCGGATATTGTTTTTAAGGATAAAAATAAATTAAAAATATTAATGTCGATTGTTCATCCCGCAGCATTAAAGGAGGTGCAGAAAAAAGTCAGGATTTTAAAAAAGGAAAAAAGGCTTCGTATGGTTGTTATCGATGCTCCGTTATTAATTGAAGCCGGCTGGTATCAATGGGTGGATTATTTAATCGTCGTCAGGTCGTCCAGAGATCTTCAGTTCAAACGGCTTTGGGCCGAGCGGCGGATGTCCAAAGCGGACGCCCAAAGAAGGCTTAAAACGCAAATGCCCATACAACAAAAAATCAATATGGCTGATATAGTCATTGACAATAGATCGAGTTTAAAAGATACAAAGAAACAAACGCACATGATCGTCCAAAGGATTTTATTGCCCTTCTCCTGACCAATCAAAATGATAAATCTCCAAACGTCGTGATATTGAAATTGGAGATTTGTCATTAGAACAAGGAAAGGTCAATAACCAGGACGAAGTAATTCAAGGAGGAATGTTTATCATGTCAAAGTCTGATGCTAAGCAAGACGCTAAAATCGAAAACAAAACCGAAGGGGAAGTGGAAAAAACGTCCACTCCTATTAATGGAAAGAATGTACACATTGAAGAATTAAAAGAAATGAAAATGGCCGAGCTCTCCAAGCTTGCCCGCGATATGGGGGTTCAGGGAGTCAGCGGTCTTAAGAAACAGGATTTGATGTTTAAAATCCTGCAGGCGCAGGCCGAAAAAGAAGGGTTGATGTTTGGGGAAGGGACCCTGGAAATCTTATCCGAAGGGTTCGGGTTTCTCAGAAGTGCCAATTACAATTATCTTCCCTGTCCGGATGACATTTATATTTCTCCGTCGCAGATTCGCCGTTTTGATCTAAAAACGGGCGACAATGTCAGCGGTCAAATCCGTCCGCCCAAAGAAGGGGAGAAATATTTTGCTCTTCTCAAAGTAGAGGCGGTTAATTTTGAAAATCCGGAGAAGTGCAAAGACAAAATCTTCTTTGATAATCTGACGCCGTTATATCCTAAAGAACGTCTGAAGCTTGAGACGGAACCGAAGGAAATATCGATGCGCGTTATGGACCTTTTAACGCCCATCGGCAAGGGACAGCGTGCATTACTGGTGGCCCCGCCGTATTCCGGTAAAACAGTCCTGATGCAGAAGATTGCCAATTCCATCGCGCATAATCATCCGGAAGTAATCTTAATCGTTCTTTTAATTGATGAACGTCCGGAAGAAGTCACCGACATGCAGCGCAGTGTGAAGGGCGAAGTCATTGCGTCTACTTTTGATGAACCGGCGGAACGCCACGTTCAAATCGCGGAAATCGTTTTGGAAAAAGCCCGCCGTTTGGTTGAACACAAACGGGATGTGGTCATCCTTCTTGATTCGATTACGCGTCTGGCCAGAGCATACAACACCGTTGTCCCGCACAGCGGAAAGATTCTCTCCGGCGGTGTGGATTCCAACGCTCTGCATAAACCCAAGCGGTTTTTTGGAACGGCCAGGGCCATTGAAGAAGGCGGAAGTCTGACCATCATCGCAACGGCCTTGGTTGATACCGGCAGCCGCATGGACGAAGTTATCTTTGAAGAATTCAAAGGAACCGGCAA
>JAHFGF010000004.1:2208-23365 GCA_023247595.1 Candidatus Omnitrophota bacterium | reverse complement strand
ATTAAACAAACGCCGCACACAACGCATTCTTAACGGTAACAAGCGTTTTGAGTGCACATTGTATTTTGATGCAATAGGAATCGATTTTTAGCAATCCACTTATAAATCCACGGACCAACTATTCCCATACCCGGCAAAAAAAGGAATAATACCGACGGATACAACATCGGCATCACCAAACTTAAACGGCGGACTGCAAAAAATCCTCCATACAGTTCGCTCTTTCCATCACGCGAACAGTCGTTTTCAACCAGATGAATTTGACTTACCGCCGACTTCAAAGTCAATTGCGGATGAACACGGCTTAAGTCCTCCTGAATACGAAAATCAACACACTCAATCCGGTTAAACAAATCCAGAATCTTGAGCTTTCTTACGCTTTCCAAACAGAATCCACATTGGCCATCATACACAAGCCTGGGCCTTAACGCTGACTGATGATACGCGCGTTTCTTTTCAATCCATTTCAAGACCGATTCCGGATTAATAAAAAGCAAAAACTGCGCCGGAAATAAAAAGAAAAAAATGGCCGGCACATCCATGGTGAGGATAAGCAGTATATGAAAAACTATCCCCGCATAAATGGCAGATATCCTTGTCTTGGGATAAAACAACAAAACCGGCATCAAAAACTCAACCGTCACCACCAATAACCCCACGAAATAACAAAACTGCGGCTGGCCGGCCATCCATTCCCTCAACAAAAAATGTTTGATAACACCCGACGATGGACCGTTCATTAAATAATAAATAGGATTATCAAAAAGCCAATTACCCTGGGCCGTAGTTTTATTCAGCGCTGTGTAAAAAAACGTGCTTGCCAGCTGCAGCTGCAGCAACCGCTGTAAAAATATGGGCCGCCTAATTTTAAACGGCTCCACATTCTTCTTCAAAAGACAATCAACAGAAAAATAATCCCCGTGATAGTGCGTAACACACATCAAAAACAACGTCACAAGCAGAATATCCCAAGACAGCGTTCCTATTTGAAAAGCATTCAGGGCATAAAAATAATAACAACACAACGTCATGACAATGCAGCTGAGTTGAGAACGCAATCCGATTAAAAAGAAAACAAAGGAAACGCAAAATAAAAAAGCCATCGCGCAAATGAGCGGCTCCGGACTTCTTTGAACAAGAGCAAGAATCTCCCTCGGAAAAAAATTTCCGTTGAGTTCTTTAAAAGCGGTCGGAAAATAATTATCATCCATGTGAAAAAATGACGGGATCACATGAAAACCCGTGGTCAGGGCCACAAAAACCCTGAAAAACGACAAACCAATGGATGGCTGTTCGGCTAAAAACAATTTGTTCCAAATCTTAATCATTATTTTCCTCAAATAAAAAACTTAACGGCAAAACAGTATCGGCACGCATAGTTTATTCACATTGATACAGAATATACCTCTGCTGTCTAAAAGGCTCTTTCGACATTTGCGGATATTGAACATAGGTCACCAGAAATCCCTGAAAATAACTTAATTTCCGGCGCAGAAAGGCACAGGCCTGCTGGCGATTTTCCGGCGAGGCAAACACGAACATCGCTCCCCGATGGATATTGTCATATCCAATCGGCCGGGTTTCTAAAATATCATGCGGATCAATCAACTGCGGCTGATGGTCGGCGTTAAGACCAAACACTTCCACGTCTGCTGCTGAATCATCAACCTTAAAAAACATGATCCAGCCGGCCGGAGGAAACAAAAGTTTAATTTTTGGGAGTTCGCGATGAAACAGAGGATTGAGATAAAAGCCCCTTAGGGATTCGTAATGAAAGGCCAAAAGCCAGACGATAACAAAAACTGAAATAATAAATTTGCTCAATTTCATGATTAAAGAATCGTACAAATCTAAGGAAGGATAAAAACTAAAACAACAAATGCCAATTATTCTCCTTCGGAGCAATTATTCTACTCGAGAATAATCCTGCGAAGCAAAACTGACAATTCTATTATTTTTGCGCAGCAGAATAATTCTGGTCTATTAACGTCTATCTTTTAAACTGGCCCGCGCGCTGTCTTCTTCAGTTTTGATGCGGTCTTCTTCAAACTGAATAAAGAATTCTTTAACATCCTCCCGGAACATAAAAATTACCGGAGACACAAAAAATGCCAAAAAAAGCAAATAGACTGAATAAGCAACTCCCGGAAAGACAACAATGATTTTATCCGCACTCATTAAATCAGACACTAAACTCCAGACAATTCCAAGACAAACCATCCCGTAAAGAAATATCGTCCATTTGCGGGCTATCGCTTTGACGTAAAAAAGTTCACGGGTTAGGCCTAAGAAAAACAAAGCCCATAAAAGATAAATAATAACTAAAATCGGTTTCTTCTCGACGGTAGGATCTGCCGGAGGCCAAACAGCCGCAGCAACCAAGGCAATTCCGAAAGCGGCATTGACAGCGGTAAAAACTCGCAGGATAGTCTGAATCATTCGAATTCCTTTATCATGTTCTTTGATGAACGCGTTTACATAATCCAAAGCTGGCCGGATTCATTTTCAACAGCCGGAGTATGATATCGAACAACCGCGGCTCCACCTTCAATCATATAAAAAGATCCAGTTGCGGGTTTGCCAAATTCTAAAACTTGTTCTTTTTGCGGAACACTTCCTTGCGCATGCTGATAACCTTTGGCTGCTTTTAACGAAACAATCGTAAATGAATACCTGCCATCCGTAACCATTACCCGCAATTGACTGAAATTCTCAACAAAGAAAGGCTCCCTCTCATCCACAGATATAAAATGCCCGATGATTTCCGTCGGAAGTTCAGGCCCGAAACATTCAAACAAGACGCTCCCCGCCCCCTGAGTCGAATGCGCTAAATCAATCGGCGCATGCATATAAAAAGAACGGCCGCATCCCGTGAGCGCAACGCACATTACTATGGCGCTGAAATTGATAAGAATTGTCGTACGCAAAAGACAAATCCATCGCGATTGAGACTTAACTTTTAGATTTGCCTGAATTGAACTTCTATTAAACATCATTCACCGCTTAACTGTTTCTTAATCGCGGAAATTTCTTTGCGCGTTTGCTCATCAACCTTAGGATAACTTAATCCCAACGTATTTAACGTCTCAACAATAACTTTGGAAATGATTAAGCGGGTGTTGTTTTTATTGTCCGCGGGAACAACATACCATGGGCTATGTTCCATGCTGGTTTGCGAAAGGCAGTCTTCGTAGGCGTTTCTGTAATCATCCCAACATTCCCTTTCCTTCATATCATCGACGGAAAATTTCCAATTCTTCTGGGCATTCTCAATCCTTTCTAAAAACCGGCGCCTTTGTTCGTCTTTGGACACATGAAGGAAAAATTTGATGACGCGCGTACCGTTACGGTACAAATGCTGTTCAAAATCATTAATGGATTGATACCGGCGTTTCCAAAATTTCTGGTCGGCTTTATCTCCGGAAGGAAGCTTCTGAGCTGAAAGAATTTGGGGATGAACACGAACAACCAAGACTTCTTCGTAATAGGAACGGTTAAAAATACCTATCCGTCCCCGCTCAGGCAGATTTCTCGTCGTTCTCCAAAGAAAGTCATGATCCAATTCTTCAGCGCTGGGACGTTTAAAAGAAAAAACCTGGCAGCCCTGAGGATTAACTCCAGACATCACATGCTTGATAGCGCTGTCTTTACCCGCCGCATCCATGGCTTGAAAAATCACAAGCAGAGAATAACGGTCATGGGCATAAAGTTTATCCTGCAAATCGCTCAAATCGGTTTTGGAATCTTTGAGCAATTGTTCATAATGCTCATTATCTTTATATAAAGGCTTGATTTGCGTCGGCCACTTTTGAAGCTTCACCTTCTGGCCTTGTTTAACCAAAAAATCGTCGATTTGAATAGACATAACTCAGCTTAACTTTCAATCGGATATTCCTGCCCGTCGGCAGACTGATTTAAAATACGTCTTAGATTTGTTCACCAGTGGCATATCTTGCGGCATCATAACTCGCGGGATCATAGCTCGCAGGATCATAGCTGGCGGGATCATGCCTCGCAGGATCATAGTTCGCGTCATAATAATTTCTATAACTAACGTCATTAGGATCATTGTAATTGCGGCGGAATTCAGGATCATGCATGGTAATTCCCGACTGATCCATGGCAAGACGCGCAAAGGATTCAGCCGTGGCAATGTATTCGCGCGCCTCGGGCAAAGTGGTTGACATCGCAGCACGCTGGGCATAGGTATAAATATCAACGGCCTGGCTGACAAAACCGGAATCATTGGCCGATTGGGCTGCCTGCTGAAAATCATGGGCAAAACCCATGGTTTTACGGGCATACAATTGAAGGTCTTCCAAGGACTGCGCCTGCACAGCTAACTTGGCCGTCTTATGAACCTTGACAATATATCCTGAAAAATATCCGCTTTCAGCGACGGCGATTTTGGCTAATCCCAGAAATAAGAAAAAAACCAAAAACAAAATTGAATTGAATTTATGCGCCATAGACCTGTCATCCTTAAATAAATTGTTTGGGCTTTATTATAGCGTTAATCATCCGAGTGTATATGTATTTTAAATTCCGTCCCTGCGAGTTATCCTGTGGTCAAAACTACTCATTTCATATCTTTCTCACTAAACACTTCAGCCGAAAAAATCTCAACGGTTATTTTGGAATCTTTCCAGCAATCCGAAGGCAGGCCTGCTTTTTGGGAACACAGCTCACCCATAAACCGTTCTAAATCCCAGCCGGTTTCCGTTGCGACCTGCGGCAAAAAAACACCGCGGTTATTCATGCCGCGGCTGACGATAACTCCGTGCGTTCCCAGTTGGATTTCTTTTTGAGGATTACTGATTTTAACCGGCACGGACAAAACGGAAACTTCCAATTCAATGTCTTTGAGTTCATCAGCTTTTACAGGAGGAAACCGGGGATCATGACTTGACGCCTCAATAGCCATATCACGAACGGTTAAATACAACGGCTTTTCCCCGATGATATTTCCGATACACCCGCGCAGATTCCCCTGTTTCTTTAAAGTGACAAATACCCCTTGAATTTGTTTTAAACGCTCATCCGAAACCGTTGCTTCATAGGCACGGCCGGTTTTGATCCATGTCTCCAGGCTGTTACGCGCGATACGGATGAGTTCTTTTTTTTGGCCGGAACTTAATAAACGGCCGTTATCTTTTGGAACATTCGACGCATAAAATACAACCGATGAATAACCGACAACTCTGGATTTATCGCCGGTCGCGTCACCGGAATTGGCATAACGCAACAATTCAACGCCGTTAAGCCCGCGCATTTTGGCATACAGCATTCCGACGGCAACTGAAGTAAATCCGCAGGCCTCCATCTTGCCGGAAACAATGCCCTGCCAAAAACCCTCGACATCTTTATCCACAATCGCTTTAAGCGTGCCCAAATCCATCGGCCGCGCGACTTGATCCGGATGATAATGCGACAAGTCTGAGGAAATCAGCACTAAAACATCTTTTCGATTCCCCACCACATCATTGATCGCTTTGGCCAGATTCATACAAACAGATGAATCAGGATTGCCCATTAATATCGGAACAATCTTAGCCTGAGGAAAATCACGCTGGATAAACGGCAGTTGCACTTCCAGGGAATGTTCCGGAGAAAATGCCGTCGGAAAATCTTTTAAATCCGTACTTCTGGCCATTAATTGGGCAGCCATGTCTTCATCAACATCTACAAGGCCCAGAGGCGTTTCAAATTTTCCTTTGGGCCAAATGGATGCCCCTTCAAAAGAATGAAAATGACTCGGACCGATGAGAATAATCGTTGCGTAAGAATTTTTTTGAACCGACTTATAACCGTATGCCGCAACCCATCCCGAATAAATATATCCGGCGTGCGGAGACACCAATACTTCCACGTGATCATTGGGCATGACAGAACCCGTTCGGGCAAAGGCTTCATCCATAAAGGCCTTCACGTCTTTGGCATTCCCCGGATAAAACTGTCCGCTGACATTCGGTTTTTTGATGCTTGGTTCAGCATGGGCATGCGGTGACATAAGGATGGCTCCTATCAGAAGGAAACAATGAATCGATTTCATAGTCTTTGTCATGAAGATTCAACTGACAACACTGAAATTATTTTCGAAAATACTGATCTAGGCTTAATAATTCTGTTTTCTTAATATTCTTAAGCGCGCCTAAGAGACCCAGAAAACATAAACTATCCATGATCAATGTGTGCTGAGGTTTCAACGAAATCAAATGCCCGAAGCAGCCGCATTCCTCAATCGGCAGCTGACGAATGAGCGCCTGGGCGATCACAAGAATAAATACCGCAAACATAGTCAGCGCTATTTTAATTATCTGAGGGATCCATAAACCAAGCAGCAAAAGCAATCCGGTAATAAATTCAATCCAGGGAAAGACGCGGGCAACCAAAACTTCTAAACCCGCAGGAAGGAACGTGTAACTTTGCAGAACATAAACAAAATTCTGATAAGGCCAAATTAATTTTTCTCCGCCGGAGACAACAAACAACAATCCGATGGCGATACGTATTATGGCAAACATACTGTGTCACTCTTTCGGTTCAAACACGGAAGGGAATTTCCAAACAATTAAGAACACTCAAACAAAAAATAATGCGTTAATTAACGTCCGTTCGACATAACGCGCTCTACGCGGGAGAGATTCCATTTAATCCATACGGCTCCACGATCCGCTAGTTCATTATTCTAATGATTCTTTAAAGAAATGAACTAAGGATCAAGTCGCCTTTATGGCTTAAACGGAATCTCTCCCATATGCGTATCGCTCAAGTGTGAGGATTGTGATTCCGTTCAACGAGACCGCACACAATTCCTCTAATAATTCTTTAAAGAAATTGTGGTGGTCTCAATTCACGTTCATCCCAACCCTCACACTTGAGCCAGGATTAGATCGAACTCGCATTAATTAACAACATCCAAAACCGTTTTAATTCCAAGGATGCGGTCGATTTCTGTCATCATGTCTTTTACACCCACAAACATCTTACCGTTAATGAAATACGTCGGCGTTGATTTAATTCCCCGCGAAGTTCCTTCATCTTTTTCCTGCAGAATTTTAACGCGCAGAGCATCATCGGCCGTACAGGCAATCGCTTTATCGGAGTCCAGCTCAATACTCTTCATGATTTCAACAAAGGCGGGCTGAGCGTCCATCAGATCGCTCCATTTGCGCTGTTGTTTAAAAACCAAATTCAAAAAGGGCCAGAATTTTCCCTGCACACCAGCGCAATGCGCAAACTTGGTGGCGGCCATGGAATGCATATGGCCACCCAGCGGAAAAAATCTTATTTCCAGATAGATTTGATTCGGATGCTGTTCTAAATATTTCTGAATCTGCAAGGTCCCGTAGGCGCAGGCAGGACATTGCAGGTCAACATATTCAACCACTTTAATGGGAGCCGTCGGATTGCCTTTATGACGGAATTCGGCAACATCAGTCTTCGTAAATTTGTCCCACAAAAAATATCGAAGACCGCCGACCAAAAGAACTGCCGATACAACAACAATGACCGCGACTTTTATCTTTGATGATTGT
This sequence comes from Candidatus Omnitrophota bacterium, assembly GCA_023247595.1. The sequence goes on along the minus strand of JAHFGF010000004.1, from coordinate 15,827 downwards.
GCCATTGAGATCCCATCCTTTTTAGCTGATTTAACTCAAAACTTTTTGTCAGCGAAAGCGGAAAACCTAACGTCAAAAAACTCATTGCGATTGCCGCTCAAGAATTTTTCAAGTTGTATCAGACGCCGCATTTATTTAAAAACTCATTTTGTCACAACTGTTACTTGCGGACCGGCATTGACCAGCGACTTGCCTATCGGCGAATCGATAAAATTTTTGAAATTCTCCACAAACATCGCGCCTAATTCCTGCAGAGTTTTGTCATAAGCATTTTTATCCGTCCAGGAATTGCGAGGATTAAGCATTCCCGCCTCAACCCCTTTTACAGTTTTGGGAATCTGCAGATTAAAAACCGGCATCGTTTCGTAACCAGCCTCTCCAATGGTTCCATCCAGGATGGCATCAATGGACAGCCGGTTGATCTTTAAAGGGATTCGATAACCCACTCCGTATTTTCCTGTCACCCAGCCAGTGTTCAACAAATAAGCCGATGCATTGTGTTCCTTCATTTTCCTGGCCAAAATTTCCGCATACTTCGTCGGGTGAACCAAAAGAAACGCTTTTCCGAAACAGGCGGAAAATGTAGCTTTGGGTTCCTTAACCCCAAGTTCAGTTCCAGCCACTTTGGCTGTATATCCAGACAGATAATGATACATGGCCTGCTCCGGGGTTAATTTAACAACCGGAGGCAATACGCCGTAAGCATCGCAGGCGAGAAAAATAATATTCGATGGATGCCCGCCTTTGGATATGGGCTTGACAATGTTTTCAATGTGTTCAATAGGATACGAGACGCGCGTATTTTCCGTTTTCTTACTCGATGAAAAATCAACTTGGCCGGAAGCATCAACTTCGCAGTTTTCCAGCAAAGCGTTTCGCCTAATGGCGGCAAAAATTTCCGGTTCCCGTTCACGGGTCAGCCCAATGCATTTGGCGTAACATCCGCCCTCAAAGTTAAACACCCCTTCTTGATCCCAGCCGTGCTCGTCGTCACCAATGAGTTTTCGTTTGGGATCGGTAGAAAGCGTGGTCTTTCCCGTCCCTGAAAGGCCAAAAAATAACGCCGTGTCCCCTTTGGCACCCATGTTGGCGGAACAATGAAACGATCCGATATTTTTCAAAGGAAGGAAATAATTCATGATCGAAAAAATCCCCTTCTTAATTTCTCCGCCATACCATGTTCCGCCGATAACAGTCATGCGTTCTTTAATATTAAACGCGCCGTACACTTCTGAACGCATATTAAACTTTGCAAAATCCTTACAGCTGGTTTTACACGCGTTTAAAATGGTCCAATCCGGTTTGAATGAATTAAGTTCATCCTGCGTGGGACGGATAAACATATTCTTAAAAAAATGCGCCATCCATGCCACTTCGGTCACCAACCGCACGCTGATGCGCGTATCTTTATTCGTTCCGCAAAAGCCATCCATGACGTACAATTTTTTTCCCGTTAACTGCTCAACGGAAATAGCCTTAAGATGCTGCCAAGCCTCCGGCGAGAGTTTCTTATTATCCGAAGAAACAGCCGCATCGGCCTGTTGCCACCAAACCGTATCCTTGGAGACATCATCTAAAACAATATATTTATCTTGAGGAGACCGGCCGGTAAATTTTCCGGTATCCACATTAACAGCGCCCAGGGCGGTTAATTGGCCGCGCTCGAAACCTTCCAAAGAAAGGTCTGTTTCATGCTTGAATAAATCTTCGTAGGAAAGATTATAAAGAATCTGTTTCGACTTTTGAATTCCGATTTCTTTTAGCGCTTGTTCTAACATAAGTTCCTGCCTTTAGTTTATTGTAATATTTAAATATTTTTTAAATGCAAACAAATCATTTGCTGACATATCTATAAATGAACACAAACAGCCGTGGAAGGATTCAAACGGATATCAAGGAAAGATTATGATTATGCCCTGATCATCGGTGACATGACCATTTCTGTCACCAGCCTTTTGCGCCCGTCGATTTCATAATTGACTTCATACTTATTTAAAGCCTTCAAAGGATACTCAACGCCATTCTCGACAGAATTAATGTAGCTGACAAAAGCGCTCATCTCCAAATGTGGATATCCCAAATCTATCAGCTCATTCTTGAAATACCCGGCAATAATATTACAAACGGCTCCGCAGGCATCTTCGACCTGCTCTTCATCGTCGTCGTCAATTTCAGGGTATTCCATTAATTTTAAAAGGCGGGACAGGTAGGCAAGCTCAATGTAGGACAACAATACGCCCGTTGGTTTTCCTAAATCCATTTCCTCATACGTCTTGTAAAAATGAATAATCGCGACCACCGTAGGGGCGTTAAACTTTTCCATAGGGTCAACGCGCATACGACGCATAAATTGGGTAATAGGCTTTTTTTCAATGATCGGCTCACGCGAAACCTGCAACCGCGCTTTTTCATGAAGGATCTTGCGCACCGCAACAGCCAAGGCTAAGGACATCGTAAATAGAGCAGAACTGTGGTCTTCTCTTAAAAGAATACGACGGCCCGTGAAACCAAGACGGACATTCTTGCCGCCTTTAACCATTTTCTTAAACAAATCATGTTCATTCTCGCTCAAGTCGTCTCGCTCCTAATGAACAATATCATTATAATGGTAGTCAAAACTTTATCTGAGAAACGGTTTGACAGACTCGATCAATTGTTCGGGCTTATAAGGTTTTACAATATACCCTGCTAATTTGGGATTGACGGAGTAGGCAAGTTTTTTATTGTCGTCGGAACCGGATGCGGTGACCATGATCACAGGCACATCACAAATATCAGGAACTTTTGCGATACCTGCCAGCACTTCTATTCCGTTCATCTTGGGCATTTGCCAATCCAAAAGAACTATACAGATATCCTGATAATGCGATGCCAGGGTGTGCAGGCCCTGCTCACCGTCTGCTGCCTGAAGAATTTCGTTTTTTATGTCGGCTTTTTGCAGAACCCTAACCAAAAGCCTTCGGTCCAACTCTGAATCGTCAACAATTAAGATTTTCATACGACTCCAATTTAATACTTTCTAAACACAGGCCACATTTTAATTCAAATTACATTCTATGTCTACTAACTTTCCACGGCTTTCGCGGCTTTCCGGCTCAAGAAAACCGAACGCGGTTAACCTGATAACATGACAGGCTGACGTTATTCTTTGTCTTTCAATTCCGTACCGTCTACGGGACAAAACTTCGTATCAGAGGTAAATTGCCGGCCGCATTTCGGACAAAACTTTTTATCCATATGTTCACCAACCAACATGCCTCCAACCGCTCCTACAGCGCCGCCGATAGCAGCCCCCGCAACATCATGATCGCTCTGATGCCCGATAATACCGCCAACCGCCGCGCCTCCCAAACCTCCGATAGCAGCACTTTTCTCCGTCGTAGTACAACCCACAGCGCCCAAAACCACCAAAACCATGACCCATATCCAGCTTTTCATACTTTTCATCTCCTTAGTAATCTTAGTAAACACTTATTTAACCTCTGACAACGTCCTGATTATCTGTAATTACGAAAGAAAAAAAACTTTTTCTGTCCCGCTGTTAACTGCGCTTTTCCCAGACTTATTTTATTTAATAAATGCTTTTCATCACTATATGTTTGAATAAAAAAATCATACTCACCCGGGGCCAGCAATAACCGCGCAATCCGGATTTGCGCGGGCAGAGTCTGCCAACTTCTTAAATCCGCACGTTCGGTTGATAAATTATAAATACTGCTCAAAATATCAAACCCTATGGCCGCTCCATTGCCCCATTTATCTTTGATCTGGTCTTCAATAGCGAGTTCTGCCGCATATTTAACCGCAGGCCGGATGACGGCCTTGGACATAATTTGGGCCTTTCGGCTGTCCAACACCTTTTCGGCCAAAGTGGCTATGTCCTGACCAAGAAATGTCGGCTGAACATAGGATAATTGATCCGACTTTGCCCCGACGAATTCCGATGATTCAATTTCGCTGTAGCGCCTGAGATATTTTGGAAAAACTATTTGGGTGATATGCCTAGGGTCAAATGCCAAAGGAATGACTCCCGATACTTTTACCGGCGAGAAACCCGCATACTGGATTAAATAAATTTCCGCCTTGCGTTTCTTTTCCTCTAAGGGCGTGTATTGAATATCCGAAAATTCCGTCCGGTAACGCTGATACTCAGCCTCTCCCATAAAGCGGGCCAAGGTCAATAAATTTTCTTTTAACAAGTCAGGAGGTTCAAGACCAAAAAATTTCCCGCCATCACGCTGATATTCCTCAAACGCTTTTGAATAAGAAATAAAAGCGTCATTTAAATCCGCCGGAGTTCCGTTGGCCTCATACAAAATCCCCATAAAAAAACGCCCAAACGCGTCTTCTTTGTACACATTTTTTCCGCCGTATAAAGAGTTGATTAATCCCAGCTTAGAATCCATATCTCTGGCCTCAACCAAAGCCTCGTTATAATCACCGATCATCAAATAATTGACCGCCTGGAAAATATTAATGAGCGTATATTCATAATCTTCCCCTCGGTAGGGCGCTGCATAATCATTGAGCGCCCAGGCATTAGCCATTTTGGAAATGGATTTTGTATAAAGCTCGTCATATTTATTCTGGGCCTGCGCAAAGGCATGAATGCTGTCTTCAAAACGACCGGCACATTGCTCCACCATTCCGCGGTCAAGCCAATACAAGAGCTCATTATTTCTGCCGTATATTTTTGGATTTTCTCCGAGTGCCTCGTCAGCTTGTTTGAGTTTTTGGGCCACAACCAAACTGTTAACGCGCCCCTGACCCGCAGGCGTCATGGCACACGAGGATAAGAGAAAAGGAAGGGCAACGGCCCAGAAGGCTGTTGCCCAATTGATGGTCATGGAATTATTCATATCCGTTAAACAATTAACAAAAAACTTAAAACTGTTTTATAAACTCGCTTTGGGACGCTCTACCAATTTTTTGATTTTCTTCTGCCCGAGCCAAACTTTTTCATTGGTTTTCATGTCGATCATTTCCACATTCACTTGGTAAAGGACCACATATTTTCCTTTTGTCTCGTCTTTGACATCATTGATTGTTCCCTTGAGCATAAAACTGGCGCCGGTTTCCATTGCCTTGGCGGTGATCGTTTCGGGATTGGTATTGCCTAACTGCTGATCTTCCCTTTCTTCACGGACTTCATCGCGTTCAATTTTGGCAGCCACAAATTTAACTTTGTTAGAATTAATCAGCGCTCTTTCGAGATCCTGCACAAAAACATCGGTATTGATATGCTCATGTGTTCGATTAAGAAGCGTGCCCACAATCACAACAGGATCCTTACCCGCCGTTTTGTTGTATTCGCCGACCCAATCACCCGCAAGAGCGTCCTTGATGATTTCTTCAGCGACCAAACGGGCGTCGGTATCATTCCAGCGTCCGCTGATATCAACAACCTTCTCAGGTTCCATACGGGTCACTTTAGTCGCGCATCCGCCTAAACTCACCGTCATTAAAACGGCAACACCTAATAACACCAAATTACTGCTCTTCATTTTTTACTCCTTTTTTATCCACGGAATTTATCATTCATGTATAATTCAATCATGTCTATTGATGATTCAGAACAATTTTCTTGTCCGTATTGCGGCAGCGATAATTATTTATCTGTTGATCCAACCGGCGGAAACCGGCAGAAGCTCATCATTGATTGTGAAATCTGCTGTCAGCCCATGGTCATTGAAATTACACGATCCAACGGGGCAGTCATTCAAACAATCATCCGCAAAGAAAATGAATAACAAAATCTTTTCCCGCTACACTTCAATCTTTAAACTCGCACGAATACTTTTCTAAATAAACCACCGCAGTTCACAAACCTTACTTCTTTTCTTTAACGACAATACTTTCTTTATGCTGCTTGCGGATTTCAGCCAGCATGGCTTGAGCTTTTTCAGTGGTGTCAAAAGAACCGGTTCGTACCCTATACCATATTCCCTTAGCACCCAGATCGCTCATCTGGACATAAGCGGAAATTCCGCCTTCACTAAGTTGCTTAATCATATCGTCCGCGCGGGATTGATCTTTAAAGGAATACAATTGAATGGCATATATTCCCTGATTGCCGGGTTCTGGGCTGGCGACAATCGCTGGTGAAGAAACCGGATCTTCTAACGCGTCAGCCGCTTTTGACCCTGCGGGATCCACAGGATACGAAGCTAAAACCCGGGAGTCCTGCCGCAAAAGTTCTCCGACGGAAACCGCTTCTTTTTCAGCCTTATTCTGATTAACCGCCAAAGCAATAACCAAGACGCCCCCAATTATCAGCGTCCAAATCGGCCAAGCGTCTTTTATTTTTCCAGATCCCATTTTGCCTCCCCTAGATTAACGAATTCTTTTATGAAAAAATTCAACCCGTTTTGTATAAGAATAAATTATTTTCGTTCGATTGCTTCTTCCAACCGATCAAGGCGTTGCGAGATTTGTTTAAGATATTCAATGATAATGGCATGCGTGTATTGAGCATCAATACCGACAGCCCCTTCAGATCGAATCTGCTCAATGGTTTGTGTATAATCTTTTTTGGGTTTATCAAGCGGGTTTTCAAATGACATAACGATTGGATTATACTATAAATCCGGAAAACAAAAACCATGTTTTTATCAATAAATTCATAATAACATCATAACGGATTTAAAGATTCAACGTCAACGGACGGGGCTTGAGGAAATTTTCCATTTAAGACGCCCTGCACCATATTCTTCACATCATCGCTGAAGTCTTTTGTCAAAATCCACTGCAGATAGCCGGGATCTTTTTTAGCAATGTCTTTAATGCTCTCTGTTCGGGCATATTTGCCGAACATCATGTAGAGCTCCCCGTTCCACCAGCGAAATTTCCTGTCAATATCAAAATATTCCGAAGTTTGTTTGTAATCATATTCCAGAAGCACATCCAGATCGCCTGTTTCCTTGCCATAGGATTTGACCTGCGCCTCAAGAATTTCAACCGTGGCCTGAGTATCCACAAGTGCCGCGTGAGCTCCCTGCAGTTCTTTCTGACAATAGAGTTGATAGGCCGCGGCTAAATCTCTTTTAACATGCAGATGATAAACTTTTTGGGCGTCAAAAATATGACGGGCACTAATATCCAATTTTAGGCCTGCTTCCTGCAGTTCCCGAGACAAAAGCGGGATATCAAATCGTTCCACATTGTATCCTCCTAAATCGGAATTCCCGATAAAATCAAAAACCGAACGGGCCAATTCAAAAAATAAAGGCTTATCCTTAATATCTTCATTTTTAATCCCTGTGATTTCACTGACCCGCGCAGGAATAGCTATCCCCGGGTTCACACGCTGGTCAAAAATCTCTCTTTCACCCGACGGAAAACACTTAACCATAGCGATCTCGATAATCTTATCTTTTTCAATCCAGGTTCCCGTTGTTTCCAAATCTAGAACCACCAGCGTACGTGATAACTTCATGTTTTCTCCCATGATTCAATTTAAATGACCATTCAACTTGCATCCATTGTGCACACTTTCCCCGAAAAACAAATATTTTTTTTAAGGCAGCAGGTTTAAATAAAAATCAGGAATTATTCAATCCAGGGCAAGTGATTTCTAAGGTAAGAACCGTCTTCGGTCTTTGTAAAAAATTGTCCGATCAGAGGATTTTGGATAATCCCATCGAACGAATCCCGCAAAAGTTCTGAATGAGGAACGTAGACAGACTTATCGGATTGATGGACGAGGATTTGATACCACGGCTGATTATAATCAGATCTCTGCTCATCATCCGTTGAGAACTTTTCGCTGACGCAGTACAGGTCATAATCAACGATGATGCCGCGGTAACCTTCATCAGCATGCACAACTGTCAAACCAATCGGATACGGCGCGGCATCTTCCAGGCCTTCAATTCCGGAAAGGTCGTGGTCACGCTGGTCCTGAAACAGTTGGACTTCCTTTAAAAGATGGACCATCAGATAACTATCTTTATCTCTTTCCACCTGCTGATAGGCAAAAATTAAATTGCCCAAAACTCGACGGATAATGCCCATCGCGTCCGCCTCAAGCTTCAAGGCATCGTCCAAACTCAAAGACGTTTCCCTGCTGATTGTTGCGATCTCTTTTTCACCAATAACCTTGCCGGCATGAAAACAATCAATCAATTCTTTACGGCTTCCATTCTCGACAATCGTCAAAAAATGCCTCGGAGAATTACAACCGCGGATGTTTAACCCCAGCCTCCAGCCCACCAGCATGTACACACAAGACAAACTGATCGGAATACCTTTACGCTGCTTGATCACATAAATCAAATTGCTGTTATGTGGATTATAATAATCATCCTGCGCCCCGGAAAAAGACTTTGTCTTAAATAAAAATTCCGCCAAAGTATGCGCATCATTTGACATATATTTGCTCCGGTATTCATCGGCAATCGCATCTAACATGGCCTTGAGTTGTCCCTGAAACTCTAAACCGCTTTGGTATTCCGCCAAAAAAGTTAGGGCACTCTCCAGGCGTTCTCGGTCATCGGCCAGGCCAAACCAATACGGCCATTGCCGTTTCAGGAAAAACCGTCGGGGAACTTCCAAAATTTTGTTTAATATCAACTTGTCTTTGGGGGTTATTTCAATGGGAAGACTTTTTAACTCATCATAAAGACTTGAACCAAAAGTCGCTAGCTCTCTGATAACCGCATTACGGACAAGCGGCGTTTCATCATCCAAGAGTTCCAACAGATAGGGAAGTTGTTTTGGGTCGGAGATCATTATTCATATTTTAACGCAGAGAATAATTAGGACGAGCAATTTATTTATTTTTTTCGTACCTTTTAAATCCCAACTCCAAAATCATAGAAATTAAGTCGGTATAAGCAATACCTTCTTTCTCGGCGGACAGAGCCAATTCGTCAATACGGGCAATGCAGGGATTCGCGTTGGGTTCGATAATATAAACTTCCCCATTTTCCGCGACACGGATATCAAAGCGCGTGTAACTATCCATGTCGAGCGCCTGATAAGCGCGCCTGCAAACGTCTTTGATATTTTTTTCCCAACCCTCTGGAAGTTTGCCTGGGGAAACACTTTTAATCCCCCAGCGTTCACGGTATTGATCATCCCATTTAGCTTTATATGTCGCGATGCGCGGTTCTCCCTCGGGGATATTGCCGAACTTCAATTCTCGTGGAGGCAGCACCATCACGCGCTTGTGGCCGATAACGCTGACGTAAAGCTCGCGGCCGTCGATGTATTCTTCCACAATGGCATCTAAATTCATGTGGTCATGAATAAACTTGATGCGTTCAAAGAGCGCTTCCTTACTATCGACAATGGAGGCCTGGGATATTCCTCGAGAAGCCTCCTCGCACAACGGTTTGACAATCGCTGGAAGCTTAAGCTTGGTTGGCATATAAACCCGACGTTTGCGGATAAAAGTATAAAAGCGCGGCACCTTGATGCGGTGAAAGACGAGGATTTTTTTACACAGCGCTTTATTATTGCAAACAAAAAGACTGCCCGTCGACGCCCCGGTATAGGGGATATCCAAAATTTCTAAAAGCGCGGCGACATTTTTTTCCAGGTGAGACTGGTCATTGAAAACTTCAACCATGTTAAAAACAATGTCTGGCCTGTTTTCTTTGACTTCGTCGATAAGAATGGAAACATCATTATATAAACCGAGCATGCTAACGTCGTGGCCAAGCGCTTTAAGCGCCTGACAGACATTTTTCTCCGTATACATATTTTCAGGGTCAGCAAACTCTTCTTTAAAATCGTATCCTCTTGGCTTAAAGTACGGACTATGAAACAAAACAAGAACTTTCAATTTCTTTTTCATAACAGCCTTTAGTTTAATCGATAATTAAAAATCACGCCCCGCGCCGGTGCCTTGAACTCCTAAACCAGCCCGTGTGAATATAATTCATCACCAGTGAAGTAATGTAGGCGGAAACTTGAAACGCCGCCATGGTCTTTGTTTCAGGAATAATCATACGCAGCTGTCTGCAGCGCCGGATGATGTTCTTTAATAAATCATGGACGATATACCGCCGCTCGCCTGTAGTCCTGGCCACGTTATAGACAATATGGCTCTGATATTTCTGCAAGAAACCAGCCGCGTCATCTAACTCCGGATCAAATTTTGACTGCTTTTTGTATACTTTAAAATCCTGTACGTTAAGGCTTTTAAATATTTTAACCAATTGACGGTCATGGAAATCAGGAAAATCCTCTTCAATCAGCAGCTGTTTCTTTTTATAAAAATTGGCCAGCGTTATTTTAAGCGACGGAACGTTCCAATACTTCTTTCCCTTAGACTTGATGGGCGCAACCCCCTGAATACTTTTCATTAACCCATCAACAAATTTCAATTTATCAACGGCCTTCCAATTGCGGTAACGTTCCTCCCAATTCACATCAGGCGTTAACCAAACGGCAAATGTTTCAACGAAATCCTCATCGGGATGATACTGCGCGTAGAAACCGTCAAGATGGCGGACAAATTTTTTACTGTAAGGCTGATAACGGTAGGTGTCACCGTAATCCTGCGTAGAAGAACCGAAGACTTTTTTCCAGGAACGTTTTTTATTCAGTTGATACGCGTAACAAATCGCATGGCCAGCTTCATGGCGAAGGAGCTTCATGCACCAAGCCTTTGTTTCGCCTTCCGCCTCCAGCATCAGTTTCTTTTCCAACTTAATTAAAGCAGGGTGAGCCAGATAAAACGGAATTCCGATGACCGGTTCATTCTCGGGAGTGAGCCATTCATCAGCCAGATAACATTCCGGACGAAACAAAGACAACCCTTTGGAGGCTAGTTCACGATAAAGCTCTTCGACGCATTCCTCGAGCCACGTTCCTCGAATATCAATCGGAAGATCACAGATCCGAATTTTTAATAACTCCGTTTCTTCCGTATTGTATAAATCAATGGCCGCTTGCGTCATTTTTTACATCCGTTCGCGTCACAAATCGTAAAACCAAGAATTACGAAACGTCACATCGCTTCTCGTTCTAATTTTTTAATCAAAAATTCCGCTTCATCAACAATATCCTGCGGAACCAATTTTAACGTATCCATATCTTTTTTAAAAGCCCGCAATGCCGTGATCACTCGTTTGACGCTCGCTTCATTTCGTTTTTCGCGTTCTTCATCAGGGTCAACTTCTTTGCGCTCTTTCATGATGGCCGTTAAATCTTTGCGCACTAATCCTTCGTGTTTGCCCTTTTCAAAAACATTTTTTCGCAAGGTCGCATAATCATCACGTGTAATTTCTTTCCTCTGCTTGGCCAGGCGCAAAACATCCAGCGTTTCGTAGCTGGGGACCACCGTAGCTTCGCGGGCCTCGCGGTATTCTTCCTTAAGATACGCCGGTTCCTCCTGCTCGACGAAAAAATATGTTTTAACGAGCTTTAAGGCCGTCTGTTTCTTGATCCCCAGCTCCTGAACAATATAGTGTTCAAACTCTTCAAATCCCCAGCCGTGAAAAAGTTTATCGCGCCAAACCTGATAGAGAGCCTGACCCAAGGCGATCCAGGACGTTTTAAAACCCTTGGCATGAATTAAAATTTCCTGCCGCAAGGCATCGGCCGTCATGTTTTCATATTTTTTATTGATTGTATGTGAAGACTCCATTTCAAAAAATTCCTTTCATTAAAAACAACTGATAGATTATTGCTTTTTTGAATAAAAATAGGCGAGAGCTACATTAAAAATAATCAGCATGATAACGATGCCAATCGAATTTCTTAATAAATTTTTTAAAAAACCGGTCATTATCCTATTGCCGTTCCCGATTCCAACGGCAAACCACATAAAACCAACGGTACCAATGATGCAAATCAGCGTCAAGAAAACAAAAAACAAAACATCTTTAACAGTAAATTTCTTATAAGGGCCTATCTGAACCATCGCTATTTCTTTTCACACTTTGGTCGATCCATCCCCAAGGTCCGGGATGAATAAAACGGTAACTTAGAACGTTTTTAATTTTATCGTTGCTGACAATTTTATATTGATGCACAGCATGCCCATTAAAAACCGGCTGCTTAACGCGCATCGCAATAGCCGCGTGCGTATATAAATCCTTACGCAACGGATGCGCGTCCCCGCAGGCATTAAAAATTTCTGAACAATACTCTTTTTCCAGCACAGCAGTGACAATTTCGATGCAATCATCCAGATGAATGAGATTAACAGGCGCGTCGCCGTTTTTAGAAGTAACCCGCCCGCTCCTTAAAAAATGGGCAATCTCACGGTCATGGCCATAAAGGCCGGCAAAACGGATGACGGTCGTGCAGAAGTTTCGGTCATTCAAAAAAATCTTTTCAGCTTCAAGCAGGGCTTTTGTCCGGTCATCCTCGGGTTCAAGGCTGTCATCCTCTCTTGCGGTCTGATTATTCAGAGGATAAACAGATATTGAACTGGCAAAAATTACCTTCTTGATGCCACTCTTTTTTGCACAATCTGAAACAGCTTTCATCTGATCGACGTACACAAACGGATTAACCAAATCCCTTTTAAAAGGAATATTGACAAAGAGCTGATGCGTTTCAAAAAAATCAGCAACATGATCTCCATTGACTGAAGCATCTGAACACGTCAGATGAAATGGGATAATGTTGCTGTTTTTTAATACCTGAATTTTGCCGGTACTTGTCGTCGAACCTTTGACGGTATATCCTAAGGCCACCAATTTTCGAGCAAGCGGAAACCCCAGCCATCCACAACCTAAAATACTGACAGTTTTTATCAAAGCAATTGTATTACTGTAGATACACTTTCAATTCTTCCCACGTGCGGCGGCCAACAACTCCATCCGCTGTCAAATCATGCTGACGCTGAAAACTTTCTACAGCTTTCTTTGTCTGCTGTCCGACTTTTCCGTCGACAGATCCTTTATAAAAACCCGCATTTTTTAATGCTTTTTGAACATCGCTGATACTGGCGGACACTTTGATAATCTTGTCGGAAGATGAACCCTGATCGGAAGAACCAGACGAGGATTTAGATGTTGGAACATCGTCCTCGACAGTAACAACTGGCTGGCCTACACGGCCGGATAAATCTTTAACCTGATATTTCAGATCAACAATTTCAGAGTCCCGCTCTTCCAACTTTTTTTCCAAATCAACAACTCGAATTTGTAGATTATCCACATTCGATTTACCTTGTGTTGTGACACAACCGGACAACAGCATGGCTAATCCGCCAATCATTAGAATTCTTATCCCTAACACGATGCTCCTCCTTATCAATCAATTAATTTAAACAACCAAAATGGTTTTACCCATAATATAAATGCCACGAGTGAACGTATTCTAACATAGGTTCACACTTTGACCACGATTTAATCAAAATTTTCCAGCAAATTTTCCAGCATCATAATAAGAAATACTTAAAAAGACTGAAAACGGATTGCTTTCATTAAATTAACCTGAATTTCTCGATCAAGATTCGGATATTTATTTTTAAATGTTATCAACGCCTCTTCTTTTTCATTGATAATCTCAACTCTATACTCAAAACCAGGTCGTAAAAATGGAACGCCGCCAAAACGAATTTTCTGATCTGTGCCGACAACCCTCAACGTCCCTAAATAAATCACCGTTTCCTTCTGTACTGTAAAAGCTATATCGGCATTTTCCGTCGCCAAGGT
>JAHFGF010000004.1:0-2198 GCA_023247595.1 Candidatus Omnitrophota bacterium | reverse complement strand
AAGGTAGTTCCAACGGGAATAGAGATAGTTGTGATGCGGTAATGTCCGGCAGGTAATTCTAAAAAGAAATAATGCGGTTCCAAAGGCCTGGCATCCCATCGAGGTTCATTATTCTCGTCTCTTTCTCCGAATAAAAGCTCATAATGTTTCTGCGGATTATCTTCATCCACAATATTAAGCTTTACATATTCCACTTTCAATATTCCTCGGAAGTCAGCCTTGCCGAAAATAATTCCATCAACGTTCTTTGATTTGACCGTCTGACGGTTATTGTTTGCGGGTAAACTCGTCGTGTTAATTCCCTGACTTTTCTGGACAGGAGGTTGTGCTATGGAGGATTTCTTTAACGATGCCGGCGTTTCACAACCACCCAATAGGATTATGACCAGTACGCAAAATAAAATTGGGCATACAGAAAACTTAAAATGATATTTTAAGCGCTGTAAGATTTCGACGTTCATGCCACGCCTGCTTTAAATAATTTTTGAAGGAGAGTGATTGGCTGTCAAAACACCGAATCAAATTTGAAAATAGTTTAGCAGAAAAATACCATCATACTAATAAATTTCTGGAGGGGGAAATCGGCGGAAAAACAAAAGCGCGAAGGACCCTTGCCCTTCGCGCTAAGTCAGCGACCCAATTCTTACATCTAGGCCATTGTCACCGACTTTTTGGGGGAGAAAACTTTAGTTTTCCATTTCAAATGAATCCGCAACCCATGGCAATAATCAACTCGAATTAAACGGCGGTTATGGTCCACATAAATCGAACCTTTAATGCGAAAAGAAAATTTCTCATCTCGTGTTTTAGTATCAAAAGATTTACGAATCTTGATATGTGGTTCAGCCGGAGTTTGTGCTTCAGCCACAACCGGGGTAAGCACATAGACAAAAGATTTTCGGATTTTTGTGATGCAATCCTTATCTTCCTTATCTTCGATGATTTTAGTCATCTTGATCCGGTTATCAAAGGCCACCCTGGTTTTATGAAGAACCTTCTTCATCTCTATACCCTTCCCTAAACCAATATAGATAAACGCTTTAAGATACTTCCAATCCTTTAATCCTTAAATCTAGTCGAAGTATATCATGGGGGGGTATCAATACAACCCAGGGCGGGACTATTTAGGGAAACGTTTTCTCATTGGTAATAAATGAGTTACGACAAAAATCTTAAAAAATATTATTTGGAAATATGCCAGGGAAACTTGACTTTTGACTCTTTATTTTGAAGAAGGCGGGAAATATTAGGCCTATGCCTAAAAACAACAAAAACGCAGAGGATTACCGACAAACCAACAACAGCAAACGGCTGAGGATAGAACAAGGTTAAGAAAGGCAGGACCACCGAAGCGGCAATGGATGCCAAGGAAACGTAGCCGCTAACCAAAAACACAATAATCCAGGACAATAAAGTAAAAAGCACAACCGGCTGAACTGAGGATATCGAAATAGTCAAACCGATAAGAACACCCAAACTGGTGGCAATCCCCTTTCCTCCTTTGAAATTGAGAAATACCGTCCAATTATGTCCGCAAACCGCAATCAAACCTAAAACAACTCGAAAATGCGGCTCCTTTAAACCGCAGAGATCGGCAAGCACAGCTGTCACCAAAACGCCTTTGATGACATCGATTAATAATACTAACGATCCCGGCCCTTTACCTAATATTCGAAACGCATTGGTCGCCCCCACATTTCCTGACCCATGTTTTCGGATATCGATCCCCTTTAAGAGTCGCCCGAAAATGTAGGCTGTTGGAATTGATCCCAACAAATAACTGCCGATGACGGCCAAGGCAATATTAAGATACGGAGTCATTGAGTATTTTTATTCCTTCCCGGATATAAATAATACCAGAAACAATAGTCAGGACGACCGCGAACGGCCAAATGAGATGTGACGGTTCAAATTGCAGCAGCATTCCCAGAACCGTCATGACCTGCAGGAATGCCGTTAATTTGCCCCACAAATTGGCTTCAATGGTTAATTTCCCCGTCGTTGATTGGATAATCAACGCTCCCAAAAGCAAAATGACATCGCGGCTAATTAAGGTAACCACGAGCCATACAGGAAAATGAAAAATCGGCAAGTGCGGACCGATCATGCACAGGCAAACAAATGAACTGATCAATAAAAGCTTATCAGCCAACGGATCCAATATCGCGCCCGCTCTGGTTTTCTGATAATAATGACGG